>JBAXFO010000057.1:0-11729 GCA_037139885.1 Planctomycetota bacterium | reverse complement strand
TGGCCTCGGCAAATTCTAATGATTCCTTCAGATCGATTCCCGCATCCTACCCATGTATTCGTCGACGCCTGAAGGAGCCAATCTCATTAGAACCGCAAAGTCCCAGTCAATGACCACCGCCGGTTGTGCCGATAATTCTGCTTAGAACGGTTCTGACAATTGCTGCACAACCGGAGTCTGATCGATGTCCCGCCCTATTTCCCTTTTCGGCATGGCGCTTGTGCTCTCGGTCGCATCGCTCGCCCGCGCCCAGACCCCGGTCGTGCAAGACAACGTTACCATCAGCGCCCCGGTCCCCATCCGTTCCGCGCCATGCGTCCAGGCCGCGACGTGCCGTGACCCCCTCGATCAAAGCATCGACGCCCTCACGAGTTCCATCGATCGCGATTGGCTGGGCGTGCCTTGCGCCCCGTCGAAATACACCATCTGGGGCAGCGCCGAATACATGCTGGCGTTCCTCCCGGGATCTTCCACGCCGCCGCTGATCACCAGCAGCCCCAACGGCGTACCCCAGGGCACGGCGGCGGTCCTGGGACAACCGTCCACCAGCACACTCTTCGGCGGCAACAGCATTTCCTCCAATCCGTATTCCGGCTTGCGCCTCACCGCCGGTATGTGGCTTTCGAGCACGCGCGGGGTCGAAATCAGCGGCTTCTTTCTTGCGGACCGTACGACATCGTTTCAAGCGGGCGGCTCCGGCGCGTCCGACAGCGTCGCCGTCGGTCGGCCCTTCATCGACGCCACCACCGGCAAAGAAACCGTCGCCTACTCCGCCTTCGCGGGACAGTTGGGCGGCGTCTCCGCCGCCACCATGAACACGAGCCTCTGGGGCACGGAAATCAATGCCTTGTTCCGCGAAGAAGTGAGCAACCGTTTCCAACTCACGCTGCTGGCCGGCGGGCGCTATTTGAACCTCGACCAACAACTCGAAATGATCGACACCGCCACGCCGCAGGGAACCGCCACCGTCCCCTTCGCCGGCCTGCTCGCCATCAGCAATCCGAACATGGTCCGCGTCACCGATTCGTTTCAAACGCGCAATCAGTTCCTCGGCGGCCAACTCGGCCTGCGTTCGAAAGTCGATGTCGGCAAATTCGAAGTCGGCCTCGGCGGCAAGATCGCCTTCGGCGCCACACGGCAAACGCTCACCATCAACGGCCAATCCGAAGGCCTCGCCTCCAACGGCCAACTGCTCATCATGACTCCCGGAGGCCTGCTCGCGAACAATTCGAACATGGGAAGTTATAGCCGCACCGTCGCCGGCATCGTGCCGGAGTTCGAAGTGAAAGTCAGCTACCGCGTCACGGAGAATTTCTCCGTCTTCGCCAGCTACAACTTCCTCTATTGGGACAACGTCGCTAACGTCGGCAATCAGGTGTCGCGTTCGGTCAATTTGAAGAACGTGCCGACCTCCGCCGTCTACGCCTCGGCGCCGGGAACCATCGGAGCCGCCACCATCACGTCCTCCGATTTCTCCGTCAACACGTTCATGTTCGGCGGCCTCCTCAAGTTCTAACACCTGGCACCCGTCGTCCGCTCGACCGCCTCCCTGGAGAGCCACGCGCTCACCAAGCAACGGACTTCTCAACTTTTTTCGCGGTGCGCATCCAACTTCCCGATCAACTTGGCGAAGTTTTCATCGCGAGACCAACCCTTAACCACCCACTCACAGCGGAAACGACCGCCAATCATTAAATCTCGCAAAGAAACATTGGCGACTCGTCGATTCTCCCAAGTTTCACCGATTGGCACGCTGATTGCTTTTAGAGTTGGCAGCTATCACTCCTTCGGGAAGTGATGGCTGCCGAAGCGGGGTCAGGAAGCAGCGCCTGCCCCGCTTCTCTTTTTTCTCACTTCGCACATTTTCGTCGCCTCACCCTCCTCGGCTCATCAAAATCCACCGGCATCGGTTTTGCTTCTTGAAGAGTTGAATCACGCCCATTCTTGTGATCAGGTTGCTTCATGGATATCGTCCGCGCGTCGATTAACAACGTTTACGCCGTTATTGTGCTCGCCCTGATTATTGTCGTTGTCGGCGGGATGGCGTTGACGGGCATTCCCGTCGACATTCTGCCGGTGTTTAAATCGCCAGCCGTTCAAGTTTTGACCTATTTCGGCGGCATGCCCGCCAGCTCCATCGAAAAAACCATCACCAATCGCATGGAGCGGGCCGTCAATCAAGCTCCCGGCGCCCGCCTCGTCGAATCGAAGTCGACGCCCGGCGTCAGTATCGTCAAAGTCTACTTTCGCGACGATATCGACCCCAACGCCGCCCTCACCCTTTCCAATTCGCTGGCGATGGGTACGCTCCCCACGCTCCCCCCCAACACGCTTCCCCCAGTCACCTTGCCGTTCGATCCGACGGGGACGTTGCCGCTGGGCATCTTGACCGTGAGCAACCCCACGATCGATGAAGCAGGCGTGAAAGACATCGCGCGCATCGATGTGCGTAATATGCTGGGCGGCGTCGGGGGCGTCGTCGCGCCGGTCGTCGTCGGCGGCCGCGACCGGACCGTACTCGTTTATCTCGACCCGCAAAAACTCCAGGCTCGCCAACTGTCGCCGCTCGATGTGGTCAAATCCCTGCAAGACGGCAACCTGATGGTCACCCCGGGCACCGCCTACTTCGGCGACAATCAGGTCCTGCTCGACACCAACGCCATGGTCAATCAGGTCGACGAACTCAACGACCTCCCCATTCGCATTCACCCGACCGCCAGCGTCTATCTCCGCGATATCGGCCAAGCTCTCGATTCCTCGGCGATTCAAACCTCCCGTGTGCGCATCAACGGCAAACGGCAAGTGTTTGTACCGATTTATCGTCAGGGTGGAGCCAGTAGCCTGAAGGTCTCGGCCGATCTCAAGGCCGAGCTTCCCGGCATTCAAGAGCGTCTCCCCGAGGGAACCAAGCTCGACTTCGTCATGGATCAGTCCGAGTTCGTCCGCAAATCGATTCACAGCCTCGTCGAGGAAGGCATCGTCGGAGCCATCCTCGTATCGATCATGATCCTCGTCTTCCTGGGCGATTGGCGCATGACGCTCATCGCGTGCGTCTCGTTGCCGCTGGCGATCCTCTGCTCGATCGTCGGTCTCTCGGCGGTCGGGCATACGATCAATGTCATGACGCTCGGCGGCCTCTTCCTCGCGATCGGCCCGCTCGTCGACAACGTGATCGTCGTCATGGAGAACATTCACCGCCACATGGGCCTGGGCGCGACTCCCGAAGAAGCCTCGCTTCGCGGCACGAAAGAAGTGTCCATTCCCGTTTTGGTGGCGACCTGCACCACGGTCATCGTGCTGTGCCCGGTCGCGCTCATGCCGGGCTTGGGCGGCTTCCTCTTCAAACCACTCACGTTGGCGGTGGGGTTTGCGATGGTCGGTTCCTACATCCTCTCGTGCACGCTCGTGCCCGCGCTCTGCGCGAAAGTCCTCAAGCCCCACGCTCATCATCACGAAGGGGAAAAACTCGGTTTTTTCGGCCACGTTCGCCGGCGCATCGAAGCCGTCCTCGACGGCGCCAACGCTCGCTACGTCGCCATCCTGCGCTGGGCGATGTCCCAGCGCGCCTTCGTCTTGAGCGCGATCGCCGCTCTCTTTGTCGGCTCCCTGTTCTTGTTGCCGCACATCGGACAGGAGTTCTTCCCACAGGTCGACGGCGGCATGATCGCGATCAACGTCCAATCCCCTTCCAGCGCCCGGCTCGATGCCGCCGAACGACGGATCCTCGATGTCGAACGCCTGATCGAAAAAGTCATTCCCGCCGACGAACGGACCATGATCGTTTCGGAAATGGGCATCTATCCCGATTGGTCGGCCGCTTACACGCCCAACAGCGGCCAACAAGACACCGTCATCCGGCTCCAACTGAACGACTCCCGCAAATTGTCTTCGCAACAATACGCCATCAAACTCCGTAAGGCCTTCGCCGAGGAACCGGGCTTCGCCGATCTGCGTTTCAATTTCGACACGGGCGGCATGGTCGCCACGGCTCTCAACTTCGGCGCGACGTCGCCGATCGACATCCAGATCGAAGGCGGCAAACCCGAACAAGCGCTCGATCTGGCTCGCGAGATTCGCAATCGCGTGCTCACCGTGAAAGGGGCCGCCGATGTGCGCGTCGCTCAACGTCTCGACGCGCCGACGCTCATCATCGACGTCGATCGGCAGAAGGCCGCCAGCGTCGGCTTGACGGCTCGCGACGTCATCATGCAAGTCGTCGCCGCCATGAATTCGAGCGTCTCCATCAACCGCAACTTCTGGATCGACGCCAAGAGCGGCAACCAATATTTCGTGGCCGTGCAGTATCCCGAAGACCCCTCGCGCACCATGGAGAGCCTCGGCGCCGTCTTCGCTACGGGCACAAACCAATCCCGGCCCGTGCAATTGAGCAGCCTGGTGACGATTCGTCCCAGCACGGCAGCCGTGGAAATCAATCACGTGAGCCTCCGGCGCGTCGTCGACGTTCTCGTCAACACCGAAGGACGCGACATCGGCGGGGTCGCTCGCGATATCGGCGAACGGCTCAAAGATCTCCCCACCCCGACCGGCATGCGCATCACGCTCAAGGGCGAATACGCCCGCATGAACGAATCGTTTAGCAGCCTGGGAGGCGGCATGGTCCTCGCATCGATCCTCGCGTATCTCTTGATGGTGCCGTTGTTCCGCTCGTTCGTCGGGCCGCTGATCATCATGTTCACGGTGCCTCTCGGGCTCATCGGCGTACTCGTGACGCTCTGGGCATCGAAAACGACGCTCAACGTGCAATCGGAAGTCGGCGTCATTTTTCTGGTCGGCATCGTGGTGTCGAACGGGGTTCTCCTGATGGACTTCGCGAACCAACTCCGCAAGAATGGAGCGAACCCCCGCGACGCCATCACCATGGCCGCGTCCGTTCGCTTCCGCCCGATCATGATGACGTTCCTGGCGACATTCCTCGATCTTTTGCCGATGGCGTTGGGATTGGGAGGACGCGGCACGGAAGCGATCACGCCGCTGGCCCGGGCCGTGGTGGGCGGGCTGTGGACGTCAACGTTTCTCACCTTGCTCGTCGTGCCGATTTTGTATTCGCTGTTGATCCGCGACCCACGCCGCCCGATCGCCGCACCGACCGTCGCCACGGCACAAGCGTAATTCGCTATCAGGAGTTTTCCGATGATCCGTTGGCATCGCCATCTTTGGAACCGTCGCTTGATCGCCGCCGCCGGCCTGATCGCGATGGGCCTCGCTTCGGCCTGGGCGCTCGGAGCGTTTACGCAGCGGCCTCGTGCGGTCGCGGCGGCCGGGCCCGAAGAACGAAGCACGAGCGAGGCCGTGCGTGTGGCGACGATTCGCCCCAAGAAAGACCCGACTTTCAGCGTCGGCATTCAGCAGCTCGCCTGGGTGAAACCCTACTTCGAAGCGTCGCTCAAAACGCGAGTCTCGGGCGTCGTTCGTCAAGTCAACGTGAACATCGGCGACACCGTCAAAAAGGGCGATTTGATGGCCGAGCTCGATGTGCCCGATCTCGCGTTTGAAGTCGGCCAAAAAGAAGCGACTGTGCAGCAGCGCCGTCAAGAATTGAAAGTTTCCCAGGCCAAAGCGCTGGCCGCGGACGCCCTGGTCGAAATCACCCGGGCCGCCCTCGATCAGCAGAAGGCGGGAGTTCTGCAAGCCGAGGCCAGCCGCGATTATCGCAAGAAGCGCCTCGATCGCTTTCGCGAACTTTTGAAGCGGCAGGCGATCAACGAAGATCTCGTCGACGAACAGGACAAGGAATGGCGCGCGGGCGAAGCGGCGTGGCAATTCGCTGTCGCCGGCGTCGCCCGCGCTCAGGCCGATCTCAAGGAGAAGCTCGCTAACGTCGAAACCGCCCGCTCTGACAATGAACTCAAGAAGTCGCAAATCGACGTCGCCCAGTTCGATCTCGAACGCTCGAAGGCGCTCGCGAATTACACCCGCATCACAGCTCCGTTCGCGGGTGTCGTCATTCGCCGCAATGTCGATCCCGGCGATCTCGTGCAGAACGCGACCTCGGGCAACAGCGAGCCGCTCTTCTCGTTGGCGCGCATCGATGTCGTGAAAGTGATTTCGAAGATTCCCGACAACGCCGCCCCGTTTATCAGTCGCGGCACGCCCGTCGATATCCAGATCGACCAACTGCCCGGACTGATTCTCAAGGCGAAGGTCACGCGTTCCGCTCCCGCCATCGAAAGCGCCGATCGCACGCTGCGTATCGAGATCGATCTCGTGAATTCCAAGGACGTCTGCCGCGACGATCTCAGCGAGGAAGCTTTGAACTCCTGCCAGTCGAATTTCGATGGAGCTGTGCAGGGCGATCGCAAGCTGCTTCCGGGCATGAACGGTTACGTCCGCGTCCGGCTCGACAATTTCGGCGATGCGTATCTCGTTCCCAGTTCGGCCCTCTTCACGCGCGGGGGCAAACAATACGCCATGCTCGCCGAGAACGGCAAGGTTCGCAAGTTCGTCGCCGTCGTCCAGGCCAATGACGGCAAGACCGCCAAGATCGCTCTCGTTCGCAAGGACGCTGCCGGTTTGGAAAGCCTGGTCGAGTTGACCGGCCATGAGGATATTATCGCCAATCGGCAGTCCGAGCTCGAAGAGGGCCAGGAAATCGTCGGCAATTCGAAGCAATGGTGAGCGCTTCGAGTCGATAAAAATGACGCTGCCCTCGTTTGCAGGATGCGAACGGTTGCCCAACGGCGGAGGCCGTCTTGAAATCTCTCTTCTTCTTGACTGCATGCGGCACGATCGCACTGGCTCTCAGCGCAACCCGCGCGTCCGCTCAAGCGACGCTCGGGCAGCCCATTTTCGCCAATGACGGGGCTGCCGGCTCGGCCCCTGGCTACGGCGAAATACCCATCACGCCGACCGGCCCCGTGGCCACCGGCCCGGCGACGTTGCCCATCGATCTGGCCACCGCGCTTCGTCTCGCGAACGCATCCAATCCCACCATCGGTTTCGCGCGCGCCCGGGTCGATGAAGCGTATCAGCGTTTAAAGCAAGCCGATATTCTCTGGTTGCCGAACCTGACCGTCGGAGCCCAATACATCCGGCACGACGGCCAATTGCAAGACGTCGTCGGACGCGTCTTCGCCACATCGAAAAGCAATGTCTTCTCCGGCGGCGGCCTGACCGCCCGGTTCGATCTCGCCGACGCGTTCTTCCTACCCCTGGTCGCGCGCCGGCTCACCGAAGCCGAAGCGTCCCGCGCCGAGAGCGTGTCGCAAAACATTCAGCTCGACGCCGCCCTGGCCTACTTCGATCTTCTGCAGGTTTACGGGGCCGTCGCCGTCAACGCCGACACGCTCGCCCGCGCCGAGCAGATGCTGAACCGCTCCATCGCAGCGGACAAAGCCGGCCTCAACAAGACCAAGGCAGACGTCAATCGCGCGGAAACGGAAGTGAACCTCCGCCGCCAAGAAGCGATCGTTTTGCGAGGCCGGGCTGCGGCGGCGTCGGCCCGGCTCGTGCGCATTCTGCTGCTCGATCCCAACGTCGAACTCGTGCCGGCCGACGATCAGATTCTGCCGCTCACGCTGGTGCCGCCCTCGTCGACTGTCGCCTCGCTCATCGAGCTCGGCCAATTTCAGCGCCCCGATCTCGCCGCCGCCCAATCGCTGACGACCGCAAACGAAACTCGCGAACGCCAGGCCCGCATCGGTCCTTTCATGCCCAAGGTACAACTCGACTACATTTCGGGCACGTTCGGCGGCGGCATCAACAGCACAGTCGATTCGTTCAGCAGCCGCGGCGACGGCACCGCCGCCCTCTTCTGGGAGTTCCGCAATTTGGGTTTCGGCAACCTCCGCCAGATCAAAGAACGGCACGCGCAAACCGATCAAACCCGGTTTCAAGAAATCGAAATCCGGGCCCGCGTCGCCGCCGAGATTTCGGAGTCGGCGAAGCTCGCCGGAGCCCGCTTTCAATCGCTCGACGCCGCCCAGCGCGCCGTCACGCAAGCTCTGGAAATGTACCGCAAGCTGCTTGAGACATCCTTCGGCATGATCGCGCCGCGCGCCCAATACGACGCTCTGGAACCCCTGCTCGCGATCCAGGCCCTGAATCAAGCTCGCAGCATCTATCTCAACGAAGTGATCGAATTCAACCGCGCCCAATTCCGCCTCTACACCGCTCTGGGCCAACCCGCCCTCAACGCCCTTCCCACCATGGCGACCACACCGCTCGCGGTCAACGTCGTCCCCAGCGGCCGCATCGAGCCGGTGCCGAAATAACGATTCTTGCGTAAGCGCCTTATGGCGGCTCGGCGTGAATTCCGAAGGGGACGATACGGCAAAACCTTTTGATGGGCTTCGCTCCGCTCAATCGACCCTACCCGCGCGGCGCGCCGTTCGGTATCGTTGCATAAGGTCGATTCTCACGGAGCGAAAATTTCGGCGATGGTGGAACTGACGTTTAAAGTGAGCATCCAACAAGCCGACGCATCCGCGCCGCTGCTTGAACGCGAACTCAGCGGCGCCGTCGAGTTCGGCCGGCAGAATCACCTCGAATCGGCCCCGTTCACGTTGCAATCCGACAGCGGCGTGCATCGCATCGTCATTGCGCCGATCGTGGACACGTCGATTCCCCGGCACTGGTTCAAGGTGGAGCTCGCCGGCGCAAAACTCTGCAAAATCACCAACATCAGCGCCCGCTCCCCCGTCCGCATCGACGACCGCGAATATCTCGAAGGCGGCACGAGTCGAACGTACGAACTGCCGGTCGTCGTGCCGATCGCGGGGGGCGAGATTCACATCTCCACAGGCGATGGCGAAGACGCCGACCTGGAAGGCCTGCCCGAACGCACCATGGCGCCGACGCCCAAAAGCCGATTGCAGATGCCGCGCAAGGTGGCGTTTTCGGATTCGATGCAGACTCCGGAACGGCTGCTGCAGTGGCTGCAAACCGTTCTCGGCCTTTTGCAAAGCGCGGCCAGCACGACCGATTTCTTTCGCATCGCCGCCAAGGCGCTCGTCGACTTGATGGGCATGGATAGCGGCCGGGTGCTGCGTTTCGAAAAGGGCGAATGGACCGTGCAAGCCGCGGAAGCCGGGCCGGAAAGCTGGAAGCCAAGCCAGAACGTTCTCAAACGCGTGTTGCAAGAAAAGCGCACCTATCGACACGCCCCCGGCACGACGATGGCGACTATGCAATCGGTTTCGGGCAGCATGGCCGGGGTGTCGATGGCCGTGGTCGCGCCGATCCTCAATCCGCAAGAAGAGGTCATCGGCGTCCTCTACGGAGACCGACGTAGCACGCCTTCCCATATGATTTCGCCGCTCGACGCGAAATTGGTCGAGGTGCTCGCCTGGGGCGTGGCTACGGGACTGGCCCGCATCGAGCAAGAAACGAAGGCGATTCAGACGCGCTCGCGCATGGAGCAATTCTTCACGCCGCAGATCGCGCGACATTTGGAAGAGAACGAGGGCCTGCTCATCGGCCGCACCAGCGAGATCACGGTTCTCTTCGCCGACATCCGCAAATTCAGCACCATCAGCCACAATCTCGGCCCCGCGCGGACGATGGAGCTCATCAATTCCGTGCTGCATGCGCTTTGCGAATGCGTGCTCGACGAAGGGGGCGTGCTCGTCGATTTCGGCGGCGACGATCTCATGGCGATGTGGGGAGCGCCCGTCGAGCAGCCCGATCATGCCGACCGCGCCTGCCGGGCCGCCCTCGCCATGTTGCAACGCGTGCCGCGGCTCAACGACCTGTGGCGGGCGGAGATCGCCGAGCCCATCGAGATCGGCGTCGGCGTCAACAGCGGGCAGGCGCGGGTGGGCAATGTCGGCTCGCCGCAAAAGTTCAAGTACGGCCCGCTCGGCAGCGTCGTCAACTTGGCGAGCCGTGTGCAGGGACTGACGAAATACTTCCAGACCAGCCCGCTCATGACGGAGACGACTCGGGCCCTGCTCAAGAAGCCGCTCGCCTGCCGGCGCTTGGCCCAGGTGCGCGTGCTGAATATTCCTGCGCCGATCGTTCTGTACGAACTTGCCAGCGGCGAATCGGAGTCGTGGCTGCACCTCAAGAAGCAGTATGAAGACGCGTCCGCCGCCTACGAACGGCAAGATTTCGCCGCCGCCATGGGATTGATCGGCGGCCTCATCACGCATCCGCTTTATCGGCGCGACGGCCCCAGCCTCGTCCTGATGCAACGTGCCGCAAAACATCTCATCGAGAAACCCGCCGAATTCTCGCCCGTGCTTGAGATGACGACGAAATGAGCGCAACCCGAGCGGTTGCGTCAGAGGGGAGGCGCGATCTTGAATTCCCGCATGGTTGTCAAGCTTTGGGGCGTACGCGGATCCATCCCGAGCCCAGGGCCCGCGACCGCCCGTTACGGCGGCAACACCACCTGCGTCAGCGTGGAGATCGGCGACGCCGTCTTGATCTTCGACGCCGGCTCAGGCATCCGCAATCTCGGCAAGGAACTCTTCAGCGATCCGCGTGCCGTCGTTATCTTCCTTACGCATTTGCATTGGGATCATGTCCAGGGCTTGCTCTTCTTCGCCCCCCTGTATCAACCGGGCCGAACGCTCGCGATCGAGACGCCGGACCGCACCATGACGTCGCTCGTGCCCATCGCCGGCGCGGATGGAGTTCACTTTCCGTTAACGGCCGAGCAGATTTTGAGCGACCTGCGCGTCAATCAAGGCGATCCGATCGGCGACCTCGCCAAGACGGGCATCGTGCTCCGCCGCCTGCGCATGAATCATCCGGGACTCTGCCATGGCTTTCGCCTCGAGTATGGCGGCCGCGTGCTCGTCTTCATTCCCGACAATGAGATTCACCCCCCCGAACCGGGACCGCTGGCGTGGAACGATCTGGTCGCCTTCTGCCAGGGAGCCGATGTTCTCATCCACGACGCTCAATATCTCGCCGAGGAGATTTCCTCGAAACGCGGCTGGGGGCACAGCACGATCGACGACGCCTGCGCGCTCGGCAAGGCGGCCGGGGCCAAACGCTTGATTCTCTTCCATCACGATCCCGAGCGAACGGATGGGGAAATCGATGACATCCTTGCAAAAATCCTGCCCGATTCGCGAGGCGCGACGGAGATTTCCGCAGCGAAGGAAGGGACCATTTTGCATCTCGTGTCCGTGGGGCAAGCCGCCGGTTTGCTGTGAGCCAGGCGAGTTGGCGGCGTGCTCACAGCGCACCAATTGACGAACGTCTTTTTCGCCTTTCGTCTTTGCGAGGCAGTTATGATTTCGGTCGATGCAGCTCTGGCGATCATCCTCGCACGCGTTCAACCGCTGCCGGCGACGCGCGTCGACGTGGGGGCGGCGGCTCTGGGGTTGGTTCTCACCGAAGCGGCGGTCTGCGACCTCGACTCGCCCCCCTTCGCCAAGGCGATGATGGATGGGTATGCGGTGCGCTCGGGAGAGGGGGCGGAACGCGTCGTGATCGAGGAGGTTCTTGCGGGGCAAGTGCCTCGAAAGAGCGTCGGGTTGGGGCAGGCGACGCGCATCATGACCGGCGCGCCGATGCCCGCCGGAGCGGATGCGGTCGTGATGGTCGAGCGGACGGAACTCTGCGCCGATGGCCGCGTGCGCATTCTCGACGAACCGACGGCGGGCAAGAATGTCCTTGCGCAAGGCGCCGAAATGAAGGCGGGCGAAACGATCTTCGCCGCGGGCGTACGTTTGCGGCCCGCGGAAGTCGGCGTACTGGCGGGCATGGGGAAGTCGCAAGTGAAGGCGCATCCCCGGCCCACGATCGCCGTGGGTCCG
>JBAXFO010000056.1:0-11760 GCA_037139885.1 Planctomycetota bacterium | reverse complement strand
CTTTACGAACGGCTCTATGAAGCGCACTTCCAGCGACGCGCGGCTTAGAAAGTCTGTAGGTATCCGTAGGGTGGGTTGAGCCGGCAGGCGAAGCCCACCAAAAGCCGCCACGTCCTGTCTCGTCCGCAATATCGACCATAACGCCTTGGATCGCCGCTACAATTCGATCATGGACTCCATTCGCCAAAGCCCCGTCAGCGTCCTCTGCATCCGTCCCACCGCGTTCGACGCGTGCATGGCGGCATTGCAACCGTTCATCGCCCAATGCCCCGCCGGGTCGCAGCTGATCGTCGTGACCGACGACAACCGCTTCAACTCTGGGAACGTCCGCGTCGTCCACCAAATCCATCCGCTCACGTACGGCGCCTTGCTGCAAACGGCATTGTGGTCCGCCGACACGCCGCTCGTGTTGATTGTGCCGGGAGACGAATCGGTGGCGCCGAAAGACATTAAGGAGTTCTTCGAGCGTATCGACGGTTCGGATATCGTCGTCGGCTGTCGGCAGATCGGGCAGACTCCCGCTTTGGTTCGTGCGGGAGATCTGCTGCGCCGCATCATGGCGAGAATCTTTCTCGGCTATTCGCCGGCGCCGCGGCTCGGTTGGTCGGGCTGGCGCGGTTGGCCGGTTCGTTGGCTCGCGGATCATGTCTTCGGCGTGCCGCTCGCCGATCCCATGTGCGGCGTCCTGCTCGCTCGCCGCGAAATTTTCGACCGCATTCCGATTCAATCGGCCGGGCCGTTCGCCCACGTTGAGATCGTCGCCAAGGCGAATCATCTCGGTTGCCTGCTCGATGAAGTCGCGCTCGCGGGCGCAGCCGATCGCCCCGCCCCATTTGCCGCGGATGCCTGGCGCCTGCTTCATTGGCCGGACTTCGGGCCGCCTCAGGTCGCTTGCGATTTCGCGAAACGAACCCTGGCTCGCGAGTTGTCGCAAGAGATGTGAATCGCAACGCTCGGGCGGAGCCGGCGAACGCGAATTCCAGCAAGAAAATATTCCGAAGATGTTTCCAGTTCGTTTGCCGTGACAAATGCCCGCCTCTATGCTAACTTGAAGCGAGGCGTCGGCGCGTGCGACGAGGTTGGTGTCGGTCCCAATCTGGAACGGAAACCGAATTCGGTTGGCCATCATGAAATCGCAAAAAACGTCCTCGGCCCCCGCGGCCAAAAAACGCAAGAACGGTCTCCACCGCGCTCTCGAATCGCATCAGCCGAAAAAGAAACCGATCACCGAATACAAACGCTTCATCCAGGGGCATTACGACGGCCTCGCCGGCAAGCTCACCGGCATCACCGGCATCATCTCCGGGCATGAGGCTTTGGCCGGGCAGGTGTTCAAGCCCAGCGCCTTCGATATTCGCGGCTGCAAAAACATTCTCGACGCCGGCTGCGGCAATGGCCGGTATCTTCGCTTCATTCTCAAGCGCGCCGACGCCGACGCCCTCATCACCGGCTTCGATCTTTCCCAGCGAATGCTCAAACGAGCCCGCCGCCGCATCCCCAATCCCCGCGTTAGCCTCGCTTCCGCCGAATTGACCCGGCTGCCTTATCCCGATGCATCGTTCGACGCCGTCGTTTGCGGTTGGGTGCTCGAGCATCTCCCGGATCCCCGGCCCGGACTCAAGGAAGTTTCCCGCGTTCTGGCTCCCGGCGGCAAGTTCCTGTTGATGACCACCGAAGACACTCTCACCGGTTCCATGTGCAGCCGCATGTGGCATTGCCGAACGTACGCCCGCGACGAACTGTCGACGTTTTGCAAGGAAGCCGGGCTGGCCTGGAGCCGCGAGTTGTACTTCTCGCAGATTCACAAATTCTTCCGCCTGGGCGGCATCATCGTCGAACTGCGGAAAGAGTAGCGATGCTGGCGTCCTGGTCGTCGATTCAAGTTGCCGGCAAAACGGTCGAGATCTTCGAACCGCCCAACAAACCGCGTTACGCTGTCCTCTTCTTGCACGACCTCGACCAGCAAACTCTGGCGAACAATCCCGTCTACACCGCCGAACTGACGAAGCGGAATCTCGCCTGTCTCTGCCCGCACGGTCACCAGAGTTGGTGGCTCGACTGCGTCGCCGCCGATTTCGATCCGCAGATGGCCGCCGAGACATGGCTCGTCGAACACGTCGCCCCCTTCGCCAACGAACGCTGGCAGTTCCGCCGCGGTTTGCTCGGCGTCTTCGGCGTCGGCATGGGCGGGCAAGGCGCGCTGCGGGTGGCGTTTCGGCATCCGAAGATCTTTCCCGCCGCCGCCGGCATCGCTGCGGCTCTCGACTTCCACGAGGCGTACGGCTCCGGCCAAAGCCTCGACGCCATGTACGACAGCAAGGAACACGCCCGCCAAGACACCGCCCTCATGCACCTTCCTCCTTACGATCCTCCCCCGCATCTATTTTTCGCGATCGATCCCGAAGACCACAACTGGTATCGCGGCAACGACCGCCTCCATGAAAAAATGAACGCTCTCGGCGGCGCCCATACCGTCGATTTCGAAACCTCTGCCGGCGGACACTCCTGGGACTATTTCAACCGCATGGCCGAGCCGACCGTTCGCTTCCTCACCGAAGCCCTGGAAAAGGAAAGCCGCCGCCTGCTCTGATTGTTCGCAGGCTCATTAACTTGCAGGAGTTTTCGCGTGCGTGTCTCGCTGCTCGTCACGTGCCTGGGGGACGCCTTCTTCCCCCAAGCCCCCACGGCCACGGTGCGGCTCCTGCGTCGCCTCGGCGTCGAGATCGATTTTCCCGCCGCCCAAACCTGTTGCGGCCAACCCCACTTCAACAGCGGCTTTCACGATCACGCCCGCGATCTCGCCCGCCATGCCATCCGCACTTTCGCCGACTCGCCCATGGTTGTCTGCCCCTCGGGTTCGTGCGCGGCCATGGTGAAACTCGAATATCCACACCTCTTCGAGGGCGATCCCGTCTGGCACAAGAAAGCCGTGGCGCTGGCGGAGCGAACCTTTGAACTCTCGCAGTTTCTGGTCAACGTCCTTGGCCGCGACGACGTCGGCGCCCGCTTTCCCGCCCGCGCGACGTATCACATGGCCTGTCACCTGCGAGGGCTGGGCGTCACCAACGAACCGCTGCGGCTTCTCGAAAAGGTCGCCGATCTGCAGTTGACGCCGCTCGAACGCCACGATGAATGCTGCGGTTTCGGCGGCTCGTTCGCGGTTCGCTATCCCAACATCAGCGGCGCCATGGCGAACGACAAGGCCGCGTTCATCGAGAAGACCGGCGTCGATTGCGTGATCGCGACCGATGCCGGCTGCCTCATGAACATCGGCGGCTGCCTGCGCCGGCGCGCGAGCGCCGTGCGGACGGTCCATCTGGCCGAAGTCCTGGCGGCGACGTGATCTGGCGGAGAAACCGATGAACTACGCACAAAATGAACATCACGACTTTCTCGGCGGCGTCACGCAAGCCCTCGCCGATCCGCCGCTCCAGGCCGCGCTCGTGCGGCTCACCGACACGCTCATGGCCGCCAACCGCCGCGGCTATGCGTCGCTGGGCGACAGCAGCGACCTGCGCGATCACGCCAAACGCATCAAAGAACACACGCTCGCGCATCTGGATCAATACCTCGAACAGCTCGAAGCCTCCGTCGTTCGCAATGGCGGGCGTCTTCACTATGCCGACGACGCCGAGGACGCGTGCCGAATCATCACGGAGATCACGAAAAACGCGAATTGCACGCGGGCGGTGAAGTCAAAATCGATGACGACCGAAGAGATCCACCTCAACAAAGCCCTCGAAAAGGCGGGCATCGAAGTCGTCGAAACCGATTACGGCGAATTCATCATTCAGATCGCCGGCGAACGCCCCTCGCACATCGTCGCCCCGGCCGTGCATCACACGAAGGAGAGCATCGCCAAGGTGCTCGAGGGCTTCACCGGCGAAACGCTCTCGACGGAACCGGCGGCGCTCGCTCAAGTCGGTCGGCGGCTTTTGCGCGACAAGTTCTATCAAGCCGATGTCGGCATCAGCGGCGCCAATTTCGCCGTGGCCGAGACCGGGACGATCTGCCTTATCACCAACGAAGGCAACGGCCGGCTGACGACAACGCTGCCGCGCGTGCACATCGCGCTGATGGGCATGGAGAAGGTGATTCCGCGGATGTGCGATCTGCCCGTTTTCTTGAAGCTGCTGGCTCGGGCGGCGACGGGGATGCCGCTCTCGGTTTACACGAACATGATCACCGGACCGCGCCGCCCGGGCGAACTCGATGGTCCCGAGGAATTTCACCTGGTCGTGCTCGACAATGGCCGCTCGCGCGTGCTGGCGTCGGACTTTCGCGAGAGCCTGCAATGCATCCGCTGCGGGGCGTGTTTGAACGCCTGCCCGGTCTATCGCCGCATCGGGGGACATGCTTATGGCGGCACCTATTCCGGGCCGATCGGCAGCATCTTGACGCCGCTCTACGACAGCGTGGCCGCCAATCCGCATCTGCCCCATGCGTCGTCGCTCTGCGGGGCGTGCCAGTCCGCGTGCCCCATCAAGATCAACATTCCGCAGATGCTCATCGGCCTGCGCGAACTGCAACACCAACACAAATCGAGCAGCCTCGAACGCTTCGCGTACGGTCTGGCGAGCTTCGTCTTGCAGCGGCCCTGGCTGTACCGCGTCGGGCTGATGGCGTCGCGCTGGTTTCTCCGGCGTCAGTCGAAAGATGGCTGGATCAGTAAATTGCCCGGGCCCGGCGGCGCCTGGACGCAAGCCCGCGACTTCCCCGCGCCGGCCGAGAAATCGTTCCGCGATTCCTGGCGGGAGATGAACCCATGAGCTCACGCGAAACGTTCCTGGCCCGCGTCCGCCAGGCTGTCAAAGACGGCAACCGAGCCGGCGCCGCGGCCCCCTTGCCCGAACGCGGCCCCATCGGCTACCAAGGCGGCGGCGCCGATCCGCTCAAAACGTTCGTCGCCATGTGCCAGGCCATGGGAGCCATGCCCACCATCGTGACGTCCCGTGCCGAGTTGCTCGAGAAAATCGCCGTCGTCCTCGAAATGAAGAAGGCGAAAAAGGTTCTTGTCGGCCGCGGCCCCGTCATGGAACGACTCGCGATTGAACCCTGGGTGCGCTCGACCGGCCGCGATGCGGTCGCGCCTGACGCACCCAAAGAGACGCTGTTCGCCGTCGATATCAGCGTGACCGGCGTCACCTCATTGATCGCCGAGACCGGTTCGCTGGTCGTGGCTGTGAACCCCGAAATGACTCGTTCGGAAAGCCTCCTGCCGCCGGTGCATATCGCCGTGGCCCTCCGCGAGCAGATCGTCCCCGACCTGTTCGACGTCTTCGACGCCTACTCCGCGACCAAGCCGCCCCCGTCGAATCTCGTCTTCATCACCGGCCCCAGCAAAACCGGCGACATCGAACTCAAACTCGTCACCGGCGTCCACGGCCCCGGCGAAGTCCACGTCCTGATCCTCGACGCGCCGCACGGATGAAACCCCAAGCCCTGGGATGAAGTCCTCCGAATCCCAGGGGCTGGTTTGGAACAATTGCGTCAGGCCATAGCGCGGCTCAGTTCTTGACCCGCTGCGCGAGCAGATACCCCATCAAGCGGTGGAAATCCTCTTCCGGAATTTGCTGCCAGAAGTTCGCCGGCATCGGCGAGAGCGGGCCGACACTGCGGTTCTCCACGTCAGCCTTGGGCACGCGTATGTCTTTTCCCTGGGCGTCGGCCATGATAAGGACTTCCCCCTCTTCGCGCAGCAGCAGGCCCGAGAGGAATTGGCCGTTCTTGAGTTCGAGCGTGGTCGTGCGGAAGGCTTGGTCGACGTTGCGGCTGGGGTCGAGAATGTCTTCGAGGAGACGGTCGAGGCCGCGAGCGCCGATGCCGTCGAGTTGCGGGCCGATCTTCGCGCCTTGATTCTTGATCTGGTGACAAGCGGCGCAATGTTTTTGATAGATCGCCAGCCCTTGAGCTTCGTCCCATTTGCCGGCGGCGAAGGCGGTCTTGCGATTTTTGAGCAGGTCGAGAAGCTTCGCGTCGGCGGCGGGCAGGCCCTTGGTGAGGGCCGCAACGCGTTCGTCGAGGCGGGCGACCTTCGCTTGTTGAAGTTTCAAGACGAGGCCGCGATCTTGCAAGAGACGGGGCGACGCCTTGCCGAGGTTGATGGCTTCGAGCAGTTTCTCGCTCCCTTGCGGGGACCCGGCCATGCCCAGGGCGATGGTCGATTGCAGCGGCGCGGGGGCGGCGTTCATGGCCTGGATCAACACTTCGTGAGCTTTCGGCCGATTGGATCCGGCCAGCGCCCGGGCGATTTGTTCGCGGGTGGCGAGGTCTTCCTTCTCATCGTTGAGCAATGCCGCCAAGACGGGCTGGCTCTTTTCGGGATCGATGGCGACGACCGCGGCGATCGCTGAAGAACGCAGCTTCGGATACCCCTTGGCGAGGCGCACCGCGCCGAGCAACGGCTCCAGCGTTGAAGGGAGCTTGAGCTCGTGGGCCAGGTCGATCGCGTCTTGCATTTTGTTGACGAACTTGGACGCGAGCAACGGCGGAATGATTTCCTCGGCCAACTTCGCTTCGGCGGGGCCGAGCTTTTGCCCGCGTTCTTGGAGCGATTGTTGCATCAACTTGAGGAGCACGGCCTGTTCGCCGGGATCTTTGGCGAGACGTTCGCGAAGCATCGTGACGATGGCGCCGCGGTCGGCTTCATCGCCGTAACGAACGATGGTTTGCACGTAATCATTTTTCAGCGTGCCCGTGCCGAGCTCTTTCTGGAAGGCGCCGGCGAGGAAGCGAGCGGCTTGCGGAGCATGCACGCCGGGAGAAACGTCGGCCAGGTCGAGGGTCTGGGCGGGATTCCAGGGGCGTTCCAGAATCGCCTTGGCCGTGGCGTCGTCCTTGAATTGATCGCGGAGAGCCATGCGGACGACATGCACGAGATGCGTGTCTTGCTGCGGGGCGGCGCGGCGCAGCGCCAGCAGAGCCTCCAAATTCAGCGGACTGGGATGAGCCCCCAAAGCCTGGGCGGCGGCACGCTGAACGTCGGCCGAAGGATCGGTAAGATGCTCGATCGCCCAGGTCCGTTGCGGGCCCTTCCACGAATCTTGCTCGGTGATGATGCGCTGGGCATGCGTGCGCACGAGCGGCGACGGATCGCTGACCGCCTCGCCCAGAAGAGCGTCGTCGAGTTTGCCCAACCGCGCCAAGACCCACAGCCCGTGAGCCTTTTGAAACGCAGAACCGGCCTTCACGGTCTCGATGAGCTTCGGAGTCGCCGCGGCGTCGGCGCGATGCACGAGCATCTGCGTGGCGCTCAGGCGGACCGTGAGATTCGGGTGGCCGAGCGCTTCGATCAATTCCGCGCTTGTGGCCGTTTCGAGATTCTTGACAGGATGAAGTTTCGGTTTGCCGTTCTCATCGAGCGGCACGATCCGCCAAATGCGGCCCTTCTCGCGGTCGCGGCCGGGGTGCTTCAGGTCGACTTCATAATGCCCGATGATGCGGTTGTAAAAGTCGGCGACGTAGAGCGCTCCATCGGGACCGAGCTTGATGTCGACCGGGCGAAACCATTGGTCCTTACATTCGACGAGATCGGGCATCGCGATCCCTTTCAGCGTCGAGCCATGGCGATCGATGCGGTCGCGGTTGATGCGATTGGTGATGACGTTGCCGACGAAGAAATTGTCTTGAAACTCGGCGGGAAAGCGGTCGTCGGCGGCGGTGGCGATGCCCGAAATGGCAGTGGAGCCGTGATCGTGCGTCACCATCTCGGGGCCGAAGCCGAGGCCATCATGAGCCTTGCCGAAGCTGGGGTAGAACGCGCCTTTGAGCAGTTGGTAAAGGGGACGGGTGTGGCAGTCGGCGGTGAAGAGATTGCCAAAAGGATCGATACACATGCCGAACGGATTGACCTGGCCGCGGGTGAACGATTGGATCTTCGAGCCGTCGAGTTTGATGCGATAGGTGTTGCCGGAGGTCATGTTGAGGACATCGGGACCGGCGCCTTTGAGGGTCGAAGAGTTGGCGAAACCGTGGCAGCAATAGACCCAGCCGTCGAAGCCCCAGACGAACTCGCCGGTCATGCCGTGCGTGTCTCTGAAGCCGTATTCGGAGTAAAGGACTTTCTTGCCGGCGGCGACGCCATCCTTTTCGGGCATCATGTAAAGATTCGGGATGCTGTAAACCAACGCCCCGTTGGGCACGGGAAGAATGCCGATCGGAATGTTCAGGCCATCGGCATACGTCGTCACCTTGCCGGCGAGGCCATCGGGGCCGAAATCCGAAAGGATCTTGACGGTGTCTTTCCCGGGTCGACCCGGCGGGGCGGCGAACGGATATTCTTCCGAGCCGGTCACCCAAAGCCGGCCCTGGGCGTCGAAGGCGATGTTGATCGGCTTCTTGATCTTGGGCTCCGCGGCGACAAGTTGAATCGCGAACCCGGCCGGAACCTTAAACGCCTTCAATTGCTCCGCGGGAGTTAACGCATCGGCGTCGACGATGTTGGGATTGCGCGCCTTCCCCTGAGCCCAGGCCCACTGCGGGAACGCCAACACGAGGACAATGAAGCAGACAACGCAGCGCATGAACGAGACTCCGGAGGACAGCCGTGGGCGATGATAAGCCATCTTAACAAGGCGGCGAACGTGTCGCCATGCGCTAAGCGGGGGAATTTTCGCGGATGCCTCGGCTTCTTTATCGGCTTTTGCCGTCGCGCGGACATCTTGCCCAATGTTCGCGCGTCCTCCACGGAAAATCAGGTTCATCTTGGTGTCGCTAAACTTTGCCGCTGCGAACGGTCGATGAAATCGGGGAACGATCACGCGACCGGCCACCAAGGGGACATGTCGATGGATCTTGCTCGCTTCGGCCTGAATCGCCGTCCCTTTCCGCCCACTCCGGACACCGTCCTTTATTATCCCGCCACGCCCCATGAACAGGCGCTCGCGCCGCTGCTGCATGCGGTCGACGGCGACGAAGGATTGGCGCTCCTCATCGGCGAACCGGGCGTCGGCAAGTCCCTGCTCGGGCAAGTTCTGCTCGAAAGGCTCGGCGATTCGGCCGTCAGCGCGTTCTTGCCGCACAGCCATTTCGAAAATCGGGCCGCCCTCCTGCAAACGCTCCTTTACGACCTCGGTTTGCCCTACGAAGACGCGAGCGAACAAACGCTCCGCTTGCGGCTCACCGAACATGCTTTGAAAACGTGCGCCGACGGCAAACGCCTGGTCGCCATCGTCGACGAAGCGCATCTGCTCAGCGCCGAGCTTCTGGAAGAACTGCGCTTGCTGGGCAATCTCGAAGCGGGCCGCAAAGCGTTTCAGGTCGTTTGTCTGGCCCAGTCGAGCATTTTGGAAACGCTCAAGAATCCGCGGTTGGCGGCCTGGAACCAACGCGTGTCCGTGCGGATCTTCTTGCCCGCGCTCACGGTCGAAGATGCGGTCGACTATCTCGTTCACCACGTCCGACTCGCCGGGGGACAACCCTCCGGCGTGTTCGACGACGAAGCTCTGGAAACCATCGCCCGCGCCTGCCATGGCGTGCCGCGATTGCTGAACCAGACGGCGAATCAGTCGATGATCCTCGCGGATGCGGCGAACCTCGAACGCATCGACGTCGAATGCGCTCTCGAAGCTCTCACATTGCTCGGCCTGGAAGTCGACGACGAGGCCGGGCCGGCAGAACCGCTGTTGGGAATGCCGCAGCGACGCTCCGCCTAAGTGACCGTGATTCGGCAGGAGTAGGGTGGGTTGAGCGGAGCGAAGCCCACCGATAGGTTCCGAGACGGGTTTTCGGTTCCGAACCTCTTGGTGGGCTTCGGAGTACCTCAACCCACCCTACGTAGTCTGTCACCTACGATTTCTCAGACTCGTAGGGTGGGTTGAGCGGAGCGAAGCCCACCAAAAGGTTCCGAGACGGGTTATCGGTTCCGAACCTTTTGGTGGGCTTCGGAGTACCTCAACCCACCCTACGTAGTCTGTCACCTACGATTTCTCAGCAAGGAAGCGAACATGGGTCGGATGCTCGATGTCCTCAAAAGTCGCGATGTGGCTCGTCCGACCTTGCCCGACACCAAAGAACCTCCCGCGCTTCCCGGAGTCGAGGTGGTCAACGAATGGGCCATGCGCGACGACGAAATTCCTTTCATCGAAGTCGGCCCCAATCGCAGCATCGCGGGATCGCCGCAGGTGATGGGATCGCGGCCCACAGCCGCGCCCGTCGCCGCGCCCCCGGTCGCTCGTGAAGTCGCCGTCGAGGCGCCCGCGGTCGCGCTGGAGTTCACGCCCCGGACCGCCGCGCCGCGCCGCGAACCGGCCCAGCAGCCCGCCGTGCAGCCGCCGCACGCCCCCACCGAGCAAGCTCTGGCGAAGGTCGTTCTGTCGGCCAATCTCCTCGAACCGCGCCCCCTTAGCGTGCAATTCGAGCCGTATACGGGATTGGGCGAGATCGGCAAAATCGCCAGCGAAGTGATCGCGTATCATCAGCCCGAGAGCGTCGTCAGCCAGCAATATGTGGCCCTCGTCGAAAAACTGCTGCATGACGAAACCGGCAAAGTGCTGCTTCTGTCGGGCATTCGCCCGAGCGTCGGCACATCCACCGTGCTCTTGAATCTTGCCGTCGCCGCGGCGCTCAAGAGTCAGAAGCGAATCGCCATCGTCGAAACCCAGCGGCAACGCCCGTCCCTCGCCGGCAAGCTCGGCGTGAAGCCGCTCGCGTTTTTGCAAGACGTGCTCAGCGGCACCGTGTCGATCGAACAGGCGCTTCTCCGTTCGCCGCTGCCGCGCCTCGCGCTTTTGGCGGCGTCGGCCAGCCATCCGGAAGTGTTGCTCGCCGTCGAAGGTTTGACGTGGCTTTTGACATGGCTGAAGCAGCGCAACGACCTGGTGCTTGTCGATGGCCCGAGCATGGACGACCAGGCAGACCTATCCCGCCTGGCGCCCCTGTCCGATTCGCTTTACCTCGTGATGCCGCAGGGCGAACCGGCGTCCCAGGGGCGGGGTTTGCTGCAATCGATCAACCGCATCGGCGGCCGGCTTCGCGGCTTGTTGCACACGCAAATCGTCGGCTGATACAGGCGACAAGTCGATGCGGCTCCCGAATGGACGTCACTTCGTGCTTTGCAAATCGACGCAGAGCAACTCGCGGTTGTCGCGAATGTACAACTTGCCGTCCGCGACGGCGGGATGAGCCCAGGTCGTGCCGCAAATCTTGCTGCGGGATAATTCCCGATACTCCTTCGGGTCCGCGTCGAGGAGCACGAGCGATCCCCCTTCTTCGACGAGCAAGAGCTTGTCGTCGCCGGTGCGGGTGAGCGAGGCGTGATATTTGCCGACATTGTCGCGTTTCCAGCTTTCCTTGCCCGTCGCCGGATCAATGCAGCGCAGCGTCGCCTTGGTCACCAGGGCCGGCGGTTTCGTGCCGGTCACCAGATACAGATCCTTGCCCACGGCGACCGGCGTCGAGAAATAGCACGTCAAACCCGGCTCCATCCATGCCTTCTCGACGCTGTCGCTCTTGAGTTTGAGTCCCACGCCGCCGACGGTGATCGAGCTGCCGAACAACAGATCGCCGATGCGGACGGGGGTCGTCGAGCTTTCGGAGAGAGCGTCCTTGAAGGGAAACGTCCAGATCGTTTTGCCGTCCTTGGGATTGAGAGCGACGAGGTTGGCGGCCGTCAGATAAACGAGTTGCCCGACATCGCCCACCTGGAAAAGATTCGGCGACGAATAGCTCGCCTTGTCGTCCAGAGCTTTCCAGGCCGTCTTGCCGGTGTTTTTCTCGAAGGCGACGATCGACGCCCCTTTGCCGCCGACATTCACCGACACT
>JBAXFO010000055.1:0-11810 GCA_037139885.1 Planctomycetota bacterium | reverse complement strand
CTCTTTCAAATCCGCGTCTTTGCCGGCGACGACTTCATCGGCCCGCAGGCGGAATAACCCCTGCACAAACTCGCCAAGGGACTCTTCCGCGTCGGTCTTGACGGGCTCGGTCAGCTTCCAGACGCCGCCCGCTTTCGTGAAGGTCGCTTTGCGGTCGCCGCGAACGAGTTCCAGGCGGTCGGCCGCGCCGAAGCTGGCGAGATTGCGATCGGCGAAATAGAGGGCCGGGGCTGTAAGATGCCGGGCCAGAGCTCCGGGCAACACCACCACGGCGCTTCCGTTGTCGACGATCGCAAAGCGGCCATCGGCGTTGTCGACCTTATCCCCGATCTTCAGCACGTGTTGTTTGTCGTCGCCCAGATGGAGAGTGATGACGGCGACCGGCGGAGCGAGGCCGAATTTCTCGAGGTCTTTCGCCGGATACGCGGCCACCCGCTCGGCCTTCAGACGGAACGATTTCTCGATGATGTCGTCGACGGTGAGCGTGTCGGCGGGTTGTTTGCTCGGCTTGGCGAACTGCCAGGCGTCATCGCGTTTGACGATTTCGAAGTCGCCGTCTTTCATGGTGCGGTCGATACGTGTGACTGCGTCAAAGGCGAATTTAAGGACGCGTGGATCGACGAAGTCGAGATACGACCGCGACAACTCCTTGACGACCGCCGCATCGAGCACGGCCACGGCTTGCTGCGGATTCATCCGCGCGAAGCGGGAGCCGTTGCCGGCGTCTTTTCCCAGGGAAAGCGTTTGCTCGATGGACTTCTTATCGTCGTCCAACGAACTCACGATAATCGTCGTGTCGGGTTTGTCGAGGCCAAACTTCGCCCAGTCGGTGTTGGGGCCATAGGCGACGATTTTTTCGGCCAAGAGATTGCCCCAGGGCCGCAACGTCGACTGCACGACATCGTCTTCGGCCGTGAAGGCCGGCGCGGGCGAACCGACGACCTGCCAGAGATCTTTCTTCTTCTCCAAAGTGAACGGCGTTTTGCCCTGGAAGCGGATTTGCGAGATGGCGGGGACGTTGACCTTGGCGAGGACACGGTCGAGGAAATCGAGCGGGCCGCGATCGAGGAAGGCGAGCGTTTTTTCGCTCACGAGGAAGACGGCGTCGCCATCGCCGATGCGGGCGAAGCGGCTCTTGGCGGCCTCGTCGAGCTTACCGATTTGGAGAACGGCCGTGGTCTCTTTGCCTTTCTCTTTGCCGGCGGGGGTTAGCTTTGCGACTCCCCGCGAGATCACTTCGATTTCGAGATACGGCTTGTCGAGGCCGAATTTGGCGAGATCGTTCTTGATTTGAGCGACATACTTTTCGCTCTTGAGTTGAGCGAGCTCGTCGGCGATCGCTTCGACGTAATCGGGCCGGGCGTGCGCGGTGAAGGGGCCGGTGACGCGCCAAAGGCCGGCATCCTTCGAGACGCTGAACGCCTCTCCCGCTTTCTTGATCCGCAGCTCGGCGATGTTCTCGGCTTGCACCTGCCACGCCTGGGCGGGACGATAGGAGAGGGCGTCGCGGTCGATCAATTCGCGGATGTCTTTCTTGAGTGCGAAGATCGGGCCGTCGTCGAGGCGGGCGAACGAATCGTCCTTGCCGACGCGAGGCTTGCCCAGCTTCAGCGTTCGGCTCGGTTCCTTGGCGTCGGCGAAGGTGAGCGTCACCATGATCTCGGGTTTGGCGAGACCGAACGACTTGTCGAGTTCCTCGCCCTTCGGTTCATTGACGACGAACTCGGCGGTTTCGAGCCGAGCCAGATCGCCGGCGAGTTGCTCGACCTTGTCGCTTTCGATCTTGGCCGGCGAGGGCGCTGTTTGCGACCAAACGCCCTCCTTGCGTTCGAAGGCGAACGAATCGGCGCCGCGACGGATCTCGATCTTCGCGAGATCCGCCCCGGCCTGATCGAGCAGGCGGCGTCGGCGATAGGCCAGGGCGTCGCGATCGAGCAATTTGACGAGATCGTCGTTCAGCACATTGACGCGCGGCCAGTCGGCCACGCGGACGAAGAGCTTGCCCTTGTCCTTGGCGGTTTCGCCGAACGAATAGGTAAGAAGTCGTGCCGCCTTAGCCGTCTTCTTCGTCTCCTCGAGCGATAGGGTCACCGTCGCGATCGGCTTATCGAGACCGACGCTTTTGAGGTCTTCGCGATCGCGGATCTCCGGCCCGCGTGCTTCGAGGCCGGCAAGTTTATCCAGAAGTTCGGTAATGGGCTGTGTCTCGGCGTCGACGGGGTAGGGTTTCTCGAGTCGCCATTTGTCCTTGTCTTTCAGGAGCACGAGCGACTTGCCCTTCCAGTCGATTTCGAGCTTGCGGACATCGTCGGCCTTGAAGCGAGCGAGGCGGGCGTCGCGAATTTCGGCGAGAGTCGGCGCGAGGTCCTTGAGTTTGTCCGCGCGGACTTCGAAAACTTGATCGTTGTCGGGAATCTTCGCGTAACGATATTCTTCCTTGATGATCTGCACGGTCGGCTTGCCCGGCGGCATGAACGGGGATTGTTGCGGCGGAGCCGGCTTGGTGATGACGCGGTCCTTGCTCGACGAAACTTTGCCGATGAGCAGCGTGACGGTTTCGCCGTCGGGTCGTTTGATCTTCACGGTGTATTCCGGTTCGGTCAGGCCCATCTCGTCGAGCGTTTTGCTTTTGCCGGAAACGAAGCGATCGGCCCACAGGTCGAGCAGGCCCGCCTGCACCATGCGGACTTTGTCCGGATCGGCATGATCTTTGACGGGGGCGTCGATGAGCCAGCCGTCTTTTTGTTTCGAGACGGTGACATCGGTGTCGGGCCCTTTGACGCGTATTTCGTCGGCGACGACTTGGTCGATCTTTTCCGTCGAATCGTCGTCTTTCGCGACGCGCGCCACGGGGAAGAGACGGCGCTGCTGAAAGTATTCCATGGGTCGATCGAGCGCGGCCACGATGCCCGGACCGAGCCGCACGATTTCGTTGGAGTCGTCGAGCTTCAAATACGTGGCGCGCGAGAAGCGATTATCGTCGGAGGTTTCTTCGCCGATCTTCAGCCCGACGGTTTTGCCGGCAACGGTGAGCTTGAGCGACAAGGCATTGTCGCCGAGGCCGAACTTGGCGAGGTTCGTCGCCTTGTCCGCAAGTTGCGGCGTGAAACGGGAATGGAGATTCGTGAGAGTATGCACGAGTTCTTTCACTTCAACGCTGCGGACAGGCCATTTACCAGGAAGGGACCATTCCTGTCCGGTCTTCTCCAGAATGACCGGGGGCTGGCCTTTGGGCTCGATCTCGATGCGCGTGAGCGTGTCGGGTCGCAGCTTCTTGTCGAGAAACTCGAGCGTTGGGCTGGCGGCGGCTTCGGGAACGCGCGCGGTCAGCATGTACCATCCGGTCGCGCCGCCGACGAGCAAAAGGAGCAGAAAGAAAGTCGTTTTCAGATTCATCGAGAGTGTCCCAATTGCAAAAACTCGGGCGGCTCCCCGCGCCAGTGCGGACCGCAGGGGAGCGGCAGGTTCGAAATTAACGCAGACGCCGCACGAGCCAAACCGCGAGCCCCATATAGAGGAACGCGAACGGCAGACCGACGAACGTGCCGAGAGTCCAGAGCATCTTTTGCGGCTCGCTGAGTTCGACGCGCGGATAGCTCCAGGTCTCTTGCTGTTTGGCGAGGAGATCGTCGCGGCCGAGCAGCCAGTTGGTGACGTCGAGCAACAGCTTTTCCTTGACCGGATTCAGCGCGGCGCCGACGAAGATGCCGCCATTGCCGATCACGCCGATACGGGCTTTGACCGCCTTCTCGTTTTCCGCGAACCATTTCTTGGGGAGCGTGCGTTCGACGGCGACAGCGATCGGGAACGGACCGCGGCGTACCTCGTCGAGCGTCCCCTTGGCTTTGTCGTCGTCCTTCGTCGGCGTGAATCGAGGGGCTTCGCGCTTCTCGTTGATGAAGGGGGAGTTCTCGTTCCAGGCATCGGGGCCGGTCATGAGGAAGACGGCGGCTTCGTCGTAAACGCCGGGGCTCTTGCCTTCGACTTCGACGTACACCGGCCGCGGATGCCGAATCTGCAATTCTTTCGACAGCTTGCCGCCGAGCGAGCGGTCGAGCAGGCCGAGGCTGACGCGGAGGGGGTTGGTGCCTTCGTCGACGGCCTTCTTCTTATTCACCTGTCCCGCCCCGGCTTCCCAGTCGAGGAGAAGTTGCGGCAATTCGAGTTCGCGCTGCGAGAAGCCGATCGACCGCCGCCGTTCCGTGAATTCCTTCACTTCGGCGTTGTAAAGCACCGTCTGCTTCGGCAAGCGGAAGCCGAGCTCGGCGAGGAGCGGTTCGAGAGCGTCATCGCCGCCGCCGCCCAAATCGGGGGGCGCTTCGCGTTGCTCGTTGGCGGGGCCGAGAAGGAACAGGACCGGTTTGCCTTCCTTCATGAAAGCCTTCATCGCCCGGAGTTGAGCCTCGTCGAGCTTATGAACCTTGTTCGAAATCACCTGGCCGCTGGGCAGGTGGTGAAACGTGAAACGGGGAATGACGAGCAGATCGGTGTCGGCGAGCATCCGCTTCATCTTCGTCTCGACATCCGCGATGCGTTTCTTCTCGGCGAGATCGTCGACGTTGAGGGCCGAGCGTTCCTTGACGAGGATGTCGCGTTCTTTGCGTCCCTCTTCGATGGCGCGTTCGAGAACGGAGGCGTCGCGCTGATACGCCCGCGTCTCGTTGGCGCGATCCTCCTCATCGACGGGAATCGCCTGAAACGCGATTTTGCGGCGTTCGAGTTCGCCCATGGCGTCACGCGTGGCCACGACTTCCTGGCCATTCGGCAGCCGCAAGTAAATGAACTGTTTTTGCAATTGGGCGAGCGATTGATTCTTCCAAATATCCAGTTGCTTTTTGGTGAGGGCAAGGGCCTTTTCGCTTTCGGCGAGACGTTCTTCGAGAGTGGGCAAGATCTCTTCGATCTGTTCGAAGCGGCTCTCGTCGAACGTTTCTGCGGCTGCTTCTTGCGAAAGGCCGCCGTCGCCGTCTTGCTTGCGCAGGAGAATGTCGTTGGCGACAAAGCCCTGGGATTCCAGAGCTTTCTTGGCGCCGTTCATGGTGAGCAGCGGGTGGTCGCGGCTTGTCATCGACAGGGCCGGGTGGACGACGGCGAGCGACAGGCGTGGTTTCTTTTCCTCGATGTTCAAAATCTTGCGTGCGAACGGCTCGACGCCTTGAAAGTTCATGACGAGGTTGCCGTTCTTATGATTGGCGGCTTCCGAGGCGGCCTTGTCGATCTGATAGACATCGTGAAACGCAAGCCGTTGCACGGCGCCGTTGGCCTTGAAGAAAATGTTGTTTTCCGTGGAGCTTTCGATCGCGTCGGCAAGGGGCGACGAGGGCGTTTCGCCGCGCGCCTTGGCGGCTTCCTCTTCGGATGTCCGGATCGCTTTGACTTTCTTGTCGAAGTCGTCGTCTTGAATGTCGAGCGTTTTGACGCGGAAGCGGGGGCCGAGATCCGAGAATTGCTCGGCCAGATCCTTCACCTTTTCGACGATCTTCTTGGGGGCGGCGATGTCGTAACGGTCGGGCTTCGAGTCGCCCCCCAGGCCCGACGACAGATTGCGCTGGACGACGACGATATCCGTTTCGCCGCGCAGGTTGACGAGTTGTTCGCGCAATTCGGGCTTGAGCGTGAACGATTGATCCCAGGTGAGATCGAAGCGTTTGTAATGAACGAAGGTAAAGACATTGATGCCGCCAACGACGGCGAACGCCAACGCGATTTGCGCGACGACGTTGACTCCGACCGCTCCACGCCGCGACGACAAGCCGCCAAAAATCTTGGGGATCTCAATGAGCAGCGTCAGACCGACCGCGGCCAAACCGCCCCAGGCGACGTACATGCCGATCTCGCTCCAGCGCGCGTCGTCGCCGCGGAACAAGTACCAGGCGAGCCCGCCCCCCGCGGCCACGAAGACGCCGGTGAGGCACAGAAGCCGCAGGAATAACAGGCCTGCGGAGAAACCCTTAGCTACCGCCATCGTCGGCTCTCCAAGCTACGCACGGTGAGGAACAGGGACAGCAGGGCGATCGAGCCGTACAGGGCGATCTGCCGGGTGTCGATCATGCCGCGACCGAAGTTGCGTTCGAAATGCAGCGGCACGGTCACGTAAAAAAGAAACTGATAGAGCACGCTGCTCGTGTCCATTTCGGGCCGCCAGATGCCCGGGACGATGAACATCAGTCCCACGAACAACGCCAGGATCGCCGCCAGCAGTTGGCTCTTCACGAGGCTGCTGACGAACAGGCCCAGCGCCAGGAACATCGCCCCCACGAGAGCGAGGCCAAGATAAGTCGTGGCGACGGGCCAGGGGTCGATGCCGCACTGGGTCGTGCCCCACTGCCAGTCGGTGAGAATCGGTAGGTAAACAAGCGTCGGCACCCACATCAGCACGTAAAACGCGAAACATGCCGCGAACTTTGCGAAGACGACCTGCCAATCGCGAAGCGGAGCGGTGAGCAACATTTCCAGAGTGCCCGAGCCCCGTTCTTCGGCGAACAAACGCATGGTGAGCAGCGGCGGGATGAACAGAAAGACCAGCCAAAACAGCAGATCGCCGACCATGAACTGCATGGGATACGACACGCCGCGGGGCCCGCGCGCGGTGAGCTGGTCCATCGTGAGATAGAAGCGGTAGCCGGTGACCAGGAGGAAGACCCAGATCACGACATAGGCGATCGGCGACAGAAAATAAGCCGAGAATTCGCGCCGGATGAGGCTGAGAGTCGGTCGCATGGGGCTCGTGTCTCGTGGGGAAGGAACGCTGCGGTCAATCATTCGCGCGGGAACAGGTTTCAGGTCCGCCCGGTCAATTGCACGAAGACATCTTCGAGCGTGGGCCGATCGGGACGAAGTTCGCGCAGAGGCCAATCGTGATGGACGGCGCGCCGGTAAATCTCTCTCGTGGCGGCGACGGGATCGGCGGTCTCGAGGCGCAAGGTCGTCGTTCCGTCGAAATTATCGCCTGAACGAATCGCAACGCCGTCGATCGCCCGCAGCGTCTCGCCCTCGAAGAAGCCGTCGAAGACAGCCACCAGACACCCTTGCCGGCTCGTCTCGTCTTGAAGGCCTCGAAGGGAGCATGCCTTGGCCACTTTGCCGTCGTGGACGATGATGACGTGATCGCACGCCATCTCCACTTCCGAAAGAATATGCGTCGAGAGCAAGATCGTGTGTTCGGCGCCGAGTTCACGGATCAACGTTCGCGTCGAGCGGATTTGCGTCGGATCCAGGCCCGCGGTCGGTTCGTCGAGGATGAGCACCGGCGGATTGGCCAAGAGCGAATCGGCGAGCCCGACGCGTTGGCGATAGCCTTTCGACAGCGTGCCGATGAGTTGCCGATTGACGTCTTTGAGCCAGCAACGTTCGAGCACGTAGTCGATACGCGAGGTGCGGGTTCGGCCGTAGATGCCCTTGATGCCCGCCCGGAAGTGAAGATATTCGCCGACGCGCATCTCAAGATACAGCGGACAGCTTTCGGGCATATAGCCGATCTTTTGCCGAACGGCGATGGAATCCCAAAACACATCGTGGCCGGCGATGGTGGCCGTGCCCGACGTGGCGGTGAGATAGCCCGCGAGGATGCGCATCGTCGTGCTTTTACCTGCGCCGTTATGGCCGAGGAAGCCGACGATCTGGCCGCGTTCGACATCGAACGATACGCCGTTGATGGCCGGGTAATCGCCGTAGTATTTCGTCAACTGATCAACGTGAATCATAATACGTGTCGGGTGGGAGGGAAGTTTTCATTCCGTTCATCAGTCATTGCTTCTCGCATTGTGTGCGAGCGAGGGCGTATCGGCAAGAGGCGGAATCACGCGCGGGGATGGTGGAGGGAACGGAACGGACGCCCGCGGGAGCCATCATACGCCGCTCGAAGCACGCATCCAGCGCTGAATGCGGAACGATTGGGAAGGATTTAAGCGAAACGTCTTAAATTCCGGAGCCAAGCCCGCCAAAAGCCGCCGTAACCGCCGTCTATTTCTTGAGATCGTAGACGCGCAGGGTGTCTTCGCCGCGCAGAAAGAGTTTGCCGTCGGCGATGACCGGATGAGCCCAATCCGGGGAGCCGATGCGTGCTTCGAAGGCGCTCTTGACGTTGAGCGCTTTGGGCGTCGCTTCAATGAGAGCGACCGTGCCCCCCTGGTAGCGATAGTAGACATTGCCATCGGCATAAATGACGGCGGCCGAACCCGAACCGGGTCCGCGTTCGGGGCCCCAAGCGAATTTGCCGGTTTTCCATTCGATGCAGAAGGGTTTGCCGTCGTTTTGGCCGTGGCCGCCGTAAACATGGTCGCCGACCATGACCATGCCGCCGTGGTGGTTGTTCAGTTGCTTGTTCGTGAGAATGTATTCCTGCTTGGCGTCGACGCCGCCTTTGCCGTCGGGGATGAGTTTCAGGAGGGCGGCCCCGGAACCGTAGCTTGTCGACGTGAAGACGTAGTCGTCCTTCACCAGGGCCGTGGGGCAGTTGGCGGTGCCGTTGGCGACGCCCGCATACGACCAAAGAAGTTTGCCCGTGTTGGCGTCGACGCCGACGAGGCCGGGATCCTTACTGAGATAAGTGATGTATTGCTTGATGCCGCCGACGGTCGCCGGCACGATCGCCTCATACCCCGCGCCGGAATCTTTCGCGAGTTCGCACGTCCAGATCGTTTTGCCCGTGGCCTTATCGAGCGCGACCAGGGCCGCCTTCTTCCCGCCCGGAGTGCAGACGAGCTTGTCGCCGTCGACATAAGGAGATTCGCTATAACCCCAGCCCGACATCATGCGGCCGCCGAAATCTTTCGCGAAGTTCTTCTCCCAAAGGAGCGAACCGGTGTCGCGATCGAGGCAGACGAGTTGGCCCGTCGCCGAAATGGCGTAGACGCGGCCGCCGTCGACCGTCGGAGTCGAACGGCCGCCGCTGCCGTTGCCGTTGGAGAAATAGGGAGCGATCCGCGTCGACCAGAGGACTTTCCCTGTGGCGGCGTCGAGGCAGAACGCGAATTCGTCCCCCTTGCGTTCGATGCGCTTGCCGTTTTCATCTTTCTTTTCCGGCTCGGTGACGAAATCGCCGAGCGTGTAGATCTTCCCCTTGACGATGGCGACGCTCGAAAAGCCGGTGCCGATCGACTTGCCGTCGTTGGCCTTCTTCGCGTCCCACAAAAGCTTCGGGCCTTCTTTGGGCCATTCCTGGAGGAGGCCGGTTTCCGTACTGACCGCGTCCCGTTTGGGGCCGCGCCACTGCGTCCAATCCTCGCCGTAAATGGTCGACGTGAAGAAAGCGAGCGTGAGACTGGCGAAAAGAAACATCCGCATGAACGAATTCCGAAAAGAGAATGACGCCTTGGGGGCGACACGGGCGTGGAGGGAGACGTTATCTTAGAAATTTCGAAAGCGTGAGGAAAGCGGCGCTTTGGCTCATCACTGGGTGTCGTTCGCTTCTTTCCGCAGGCGTGTCAGCTCGGTTTTCAGTTCGAGGACTGTGTCGCGATAGACCGGATCATCGATCACGTTTCGCATCTGAGCGGGGTCTTTCTGGCGATCGAAGAGTTCCCATTCGGGAGGTCATGAACATCGACCACTCCCCCACCCTTCTCAGCTTCGACAAGCGCTTCATGTACGAGCCCTGTTTGACGACGCCGCTGGTTTTACGTTATCCCGCTGAGGTTCCCGCAGTCAAGGTCGTCGACGCCATGGTCCTTCTTTGGCGATGCGGTCGATGTTAGGCGTTTTGGCGTACTTCCCCAGGAACGTGGGGCCATAGCAACTGACCGCCGCCGAGGCGTGGTCGACGCTCATGATATACAAGATATTCGGCGCCTTCTTGCTCGGCGTTTGGGCGCTTGCGCCCCCCCGTCGAATAGACCAACGCGAGCGCAAGAAGCAGCAGGTGTCGCATGAGAACTTGTTCCGAGAAAAAATGGAAGAAATTCCAGGAGTCGCGGCGGGCTGCGTCGTGGGACGCAGCCCGCTCGACGATGTTCGCTTAGCGCTTGAAAACCGGATGGTTCTTCGCGCCGCCCGCTTCGAGGTAGGCGATCAGATCGGCGATCTCTTCGACCGTTAAAACGTCGACGAGATTGGCCGGCATGGGGGAGATCTTCGAAGCGTGGATCGCTTCGAGATCTTTGCGCGGAATCGTGATCCGATCGGGGTTGAACGGATCGGGCTGAATCGAGACGGCTTCTTTCGTGTCATCCACGAGCCGGCCAACGATTGTTTTCCCCGAATGCGTGGTCGCGGCTACATTCTGATACTGATCCGAAAGGACTTTCGACGGTTCGACGATCGATTCGAGGATCTGCGTCTTGCCGAAGCGAGCGCTCAATGCCGTGAGATCCGGACCGACGCCGCCGCCGTATTCGCCGACGCGATGGCACTTGACGCACTGCCCGGCGACGAACGCGTCCTTGCCCTTGTCGAAGCTTCGCCCCTTGGCGATTCCGGCGACTTTGGGTTCGAGTTCGTCCAGTGTCCATTTCTGCACGAATTTGCGTGGCTTGGTTTCGTACGTCGGCACCGGTTCGGTTGAAATGGCCTTGATCTCGGCAGCGAGAGCGGTCCGTTCGGCGTCCGACATGTTAGCCACGGCTTCGCGGAAAATGTTCTTCATAAAGTTCGCGAAGCTCGCCCCCGGAGCATAGCCGCGACCCGCTTCGGCGAACCACTTGAGCAACTCCGGATCGGTCGGACGGGCGGGACGGTCCTTGCCGAGATACTTCAAATATTCGCGGCGCTGGTCGAGCGTCCAGAAGCCGATCGGAACGGTCCGCAGGTGAAACGCATAGTGAAGCTGATCTTCCTGCGTCTTCGCCTCGGCCATGTGCTTGAGGGCCTTGGAGAGGACATCTTTCGATTTCAGATAGATGAGCAACTGCACGGCTTCGCGGTTGACCCGTTCGTCGGGGCCGGGGAAGTAGGCTTCGAGTTCGCCGCCGAGAACTTTGGCGTTGGCCGCGGCGGGCGTTCCCTGGCGAATGAAGCTCATCATCTCGACGCGCAGCTTGGCGAGTTTCTGAAAGTCGTTGAGCTTGGCGAGGGGGAACTTCTCCAGGGACGACAGGAGCGCCGCTTGCGACTTCGGCGAATCGCTACGAGCCAGAGCCATCAACGCGGCCATGGCGCCGTTGGCGTCGGTTTCGGCGAGAGCCTTGTCGCGCCAGGTATCCACCGGTTGGCTTTCGACGGCGACGCGGGCGGCAAACTGCAGAGCCCGATCGTCGCTGCGTAGGTGCGGCCAAGCGAGCTCGAGAGCTCGCGGGTCGACCTTGCCGTGAAACGCTTCGAGCTCATGGCGCAGCTTGCGTTCTTTGGCGCCTTCCTTGTTGACCAGATCGGTCGCCGTCGTCGGTTCGCTGCCCTTATAAGTGACGCGGTAGAGCGCCGCCTGGGCATTACGGCCGCCGATGGTGAAATACATCGCGCCGTCGTCGCCGATGACGACGTCGGTGACGTTGAGCGGCCCGCCCGGAGCGGATTTGTCCGTAAGGGCTTTGCGGGCGACGAAGTTCTCCATCACGCCTTCATAGCCGCTTCCCTTGGGGACCAGATGAATCGCTACGATCCGGCCATACGTCCAGTCGAGGGCATAGATCGCTTTCTGGTACTTGACCGGGAATTTCGCGCCGATGCCGTTACCCACGCCCGTGGGCGAACCGACGCCGACGTTGACCACGGCGCCGAGGCTGTCGATGTAATGTTCGGGCCAAACGCCCGTGCCCGAACGCCAGCCGAATTCCGAGGCGTTCGTGCAATGATTGATGCGAATCGGGCGATACCAGGGATAGCCCCAGTCCCATTCCATGTCGCTGTCGAACGTGAAAAGCTCACCGTCGGGGTTG
>JBAXFO010000054.1:0-11833 GCA_037139885.1 Planctomycetota bacterium | reverse complement strand
TGTATGCACTTACGGAAGAACTCTGGTTCGACGAATGGGAGCACGGCGGCCCCCCGTGGGGTAAGAACCGCAGCAGCTACGAGAAACACTCCCCGCACCGCCTCGCCGCCAACCTCGGCAAGTTCAAAACGCCGATGCTCGTCATCCACAACGACCTCGATTATCGCGTCGCCGTCGCGGAAGGCTTACAGCTTTTCACGACTCTACAGCGGCAAGGCGTGCCCTCGCGTTTCGTCAATTTCCCCGATGAGGGCCACTGGGTGCTGCGGCCGCGGAATAGTCAGTTTTGGTATCAGGAAGTGTTCGGGTGGCTCAAAAAGCACGTCGAGCCGGGCGGACGCTGATGCCAAAGGGTTCAGTGGTGTAGAATACAGACGATTCTCTGCCGCGAGGTATCCGTATGCCGGTTCACGATTGGACGCGAGTCGATTCGGGATTGTTTCACGACTTCCATCAACGCTGGACGGTTTCGCTGTCGAATGTCTTGAACACGGGCGTCTTACCCGAAGGGTATTTCGCTCTCGTCGAACAGCGTGTGCGCGGGCCGATTCCCGATGTCCTTGCGCTTCGATTGGGCGGTCAGAATCGGAAGGACGAGCCGACGGCCGAAGGCGGTGTCGCTGTGGCGAATCGGCCGCCGCAAACTCGTATCGTTCGCGGACGGGATGTGGACGTTTACGCGGCTCGCGCCAATCGCGTCACTATTCGTCACCGGCACGGAGAAATTGTGTCGGTGGTCGAGATCGTTCCCCCAGGCAACAAGGGCAGCCGCGCGGAGTTCCGCAATTTCCTGGAAAAAGCGCTCGATCTCGTGCGTCAGGGAATTCACCTGATGGTGATCGACGTGTTCCCGCCGACGCCGCGCGATCCGAAAGGGATTCATCATGCGATCTGGGAGGAGTTTGGGGGCGATGAAGAACCGTTCGACGGGGGTGTACCGCTGACGCTGGCTTCGTACGATGCCGGTCCGCCGGAAGTCGCTTACGTTCGAAATGTCGCCGTCGGGCAGACGCTCCCCGACATGCCTCTCTTTCTCAGACCTGAAGTTTACATTTCGACGCCTCTGGAACGGGCGTACGCCGATGCATGGGCGGATTTCCCGGCCGCCGTGAAAAGCCTTCTCGATGCCGATTGACGGATTGTTTTTCGGGCAAGTCGCTTTCAGCCGGGAAACGAGGTTGCCGCCTCAAGGTCGCTTGGGTTCGGATTTTATTCTTCGAACAACGCCTCGACATACGCATCGGGCTCGAACGGTTCCAGATCGTCGGGCGTTTCGCCGATGCCGATGAATTTGACGGGCAGATTCAGCTTCTGCTTGACGCCGAAGATGGCGCCTCCCTTGGCGGTGCCGTCGAGCTTGGCGAGGATGATGCCGGTGCAGTGGACCGATTTCTTGAACTGCTCGGCCTGGATGATCGAGTTCTGCCCGGCCGTGGCGTCGAGCACCATGAGGACTTCGTGCGGCGCTCCGGGAATTTGCTTCGCGATGATGCGGTGAATCTTTTCGAGCTCTTTCATCAGATGCGGCTGTGTGTGCAGACGGCCGGCGGTGTCGACGATGAGGACGTCAAACCCCTTCGCCTTCGCCTTTTCGCACGCATCGTGAGCGACCGCGGCCGGATCGCTGCCTTGCTGGCTCTTGACGATCTCGCATCCCAGACGCTGGCTCCAGATCGTGAGCTGTTCGACGGCCGCGGCGCGGAACGTGTCGCAGGCCGCCACCATCACCTTCTTGCCGTGGCTCTGGCAGAGCTTGATGAGCTTCGAGATCGACGTCGTTTTGCCCGAGCCGTTGACGCCGGCGATCATGATGACCGTGGGCCCGCTTGCCGCATAGTGCAGGCCGGGGCTGGCGTCGCTGAGCAAAGTCTTGAGCTCCGCCTTCACGAAATCGGCCACGTCTCCCGAAATCTCCTTATCGAGATAAGCCTGGCGAACGCGCGTGAGAATCTGCTGCGTCGCATGCGTGCCGACGTCGGCGCGATAGAGCCGCTTCTCGAGTTCTTCGAGAAACGACTGGTCGACGCGTCCTTTGAGGCGAAAGAGTTCCGCGACGCCGCCGAAGATGCCGCGCGTCTTGGCCAGGCCCTTCTTGATCTTCTCGAAAATGCTGCGGAACATGAAAACTCCAACCGGTTTTGTCTGGGTCGAGCGTTAAATCGCTCCGGCGCGGCTCTTCAGTGCGTCGAGTTCATCGAGATTGACGCCGCGGGCGCCGAGCGTGCGTTTGGGTTCATCGGGCCCATGGCAATCGCTGCCGGCGGTCGTCGCCATGCCGAGCGCTTTGGCCCATTGACGATACAAGCGCGAGCGTGAAGGTTTCGCGGTCGGCCAATCGACCTCGATGGCGCGCATGCCGAAATTATACAAGGCGGACACGGCTTCCCAGGTGCAAACCTCGCCAGGATGAGCCCATGCCGAGACGCCGCCCGCTTCGCGCACCAGCGCGATCGCCTCGGCGACAGGCAGACATTTTTTGGCCACCGTCGCCGGGCCGAGATCGCCGAGGTAGCGAACGAACGCGTCGCGCATCGTCCGCGCCTTTTTGGCTTTGACGAGCAGAAACGCGAGATGACGCCGCCCCACGGCGCCGATCGTGGCCGTCGCCCGCACATCGGCGTCGTCAAGAACGACTCCCAGGTCGCGCAGCCGATCGACCATCGCGAGAAACCGAATCTTCCGTTCGCGGCGGACTTCTTCGAGAGCGGCTCCCAGCCCGGCGTGGAGCGGATCGAAAAAGTACGCGAGCAAGTGCAATTCCCGATCTTCATGCCGCGTGCTGATCTCGACGCCGCTGATGATTTGCAGCTTCTCGCCCCCATGGCGCCGGGCCGGTTCGAGGGCGGCGAAGGTGTCGTGGTCGGTGATGGCGATGGCGGGCATGCCGCTGCGGCGCGCGATGTCGACGATCTGTTCGGGGGAATAGAGCCCGTCGCTGTGCGTGGTGTGCATGTGCAAGTCGACGCGCGCCGAAGGTCGATGGCGGGCGAGGGCTCGGCAAAGCTGCGTGAACGGTTGGCGAGCAGGCATCGATTCGCTCGTGAACGGCGGGGGCGTCAAGATTCGAGACAAGGTTCCGGCGGCGTCTCGGGAACGACTTCGGCCGCAGGAGGAGCGTTGTCCCGGCGCAGGCGATCGAGGATGCCGTTGACGAACGCGGAGGAATCGGCCGTGCCGAAACGCCTGGCCAGTTCAATCGCCTCATCCATGGCCACGGCATGGGGGGTTTCGGTTTGGTAGAGCAACTCGAACGCGCCGATGCGCAGAATGTTGCGATCGACGGCGGTCATGCGGGCGACGCGCCAGTTTTCGGCCGCCTTGGCGAGTTTGCCGTCGATCTCGCGAACATTTCGCGCGACTCCTTGATAGAGAGCCATACAAAACTCGACGAGGACCGGATCGCGCAGCCGCTGCTTGGCGAAGGGCTCGACCGCATCGGCGGGGCTTTTGCCGTTGTTGTCGAATTGAAACAGAAGTTGCAGGGCGACTTCACGCGCCCGCGAGCGTCTCGACATGCGATTAGGATTCCGATGAGAAGGAAAGATCAACGCGATTGCGATGCCATGCTGACAGTATATGTTTCGGCGTTCAGGATCGACGCGTCTCGATAATTGAAATCAGTTCGAAGAAGAACGCCCGCTCCAAAATAAAATCCCCCATTCCGTGGTGAGTTACCCAAGCCGACCCCTTGGGGGTCGAACGGCGTGACCTACATGCCTTCGACCCCCAAGGGGTCGGCTTGGGTAACACACGCTACGCCGTGGGATGCTGGTATGGAGCGTTTGAAGTCGAAATCCTCCTATTCCAGGTGTTTGAGGAGATTCACCATTTCGATCGCGGCCAGGGCGGCTTCGGCCCCCTTGTTGCCCGATTTGAGGCCGGCGCGGTTGAGGGCTTGTTCGACGGTGTCGCATGTCAAAATGCCGAAAATGACCGGGATGTTTGTCGTGAGGCCGGCCTGCAAGACGCCGCTGGTGGCGGAGCCGGCGACGTGGTCGTAGTGATCGGTGTCGCCGCGAATGACGGCGCCGAGGCAAATCACCGCGGCGTATTTCTTCGACGCGGCAACGGTTTTGGCGATGAGCGGGATCTCGAACGAGCCAGGAACCCAGTGGAGCACGACGTCATCCTTGGCGACGCCGTGGCGGATGAGAGTGTCGTGGGCCCCGTCGACGAGGGTTTTGACGACGCGTTCGTTGAAGCGTGCGGCAACGAGGGCGAACTTGCCGGCGGGGGTGGTCAGGGTGCCTTCGATGACTTTCATGATGCTCTCGGTTAGCCGCGACGCGGAGCGGAGCGCGGACGGGGTCGTGTCAGGAATCTCGGCCGCGCTCCGCTCCGTCGCGGCTAACTAATCACGCCAAATTCAGCGTATTCAGGAAGTCCGCGTTCGTCTTCGCACGGCCCATGCGGCTGATGAGCAGCTCCATCGCTTCGATCGGATTCATGTCGCTGAGCACCTTGCGGAGAATGTACATACGCCGGAGTTCGTCGGGCGTGAGCAACAAGTCTTCTTTGCGGGTGCCCGAAGCGTTGATGTCGATCGCGGGATAGGTGCGTTTATCGACCAGACGGCGATCGAGATGGACTTCCATGTTGCCCGTGCCTTTAAACTCTTCGAAAATCACGTCGTCCATACGGCTGCCGGTGTCGACGAGGGCGGTCGCCAGGATCGTCAGGCTGCCGCCTTCCTCGATGTTGCGGGCGGCGCCGAAGAAGCGTTTGGGTTTGTGCAGGGCGTTGGCGTCGATGCCGCCGGAGAGAATCTTTCCCGAAGAGGGAATTTCATTATTGTACGCCCGGGCAAGACGCGTGATCGAATCGAGAAGAATGACGACATCGTCGCCGTATTCCACCATGCGGCGCGCTTTTTCGATCACCATTTCGCTGACCTGCACGTGCCGGCTGGCGGGCTCGTCGAACGTCGAGCTGACGACTTCCGCACGCGGCCCCATGACCGTCCGCTCCATTTCGGTCACTTCCTCGGGCCGTTCGTCGATGAGCAGAACGATGACATAGCACTCGGGATGATTCTTGATGAGGCTGATGCCGATCTTTTGCAGCAAGACGGTCTTGCCCGTCCGCGGCGGCGCGACGATGAGGCCGCGCTGGCCCTTGCCGATGGGCGTAATCAGATCGAGAACGCGCATGGCGGTTTCGGTCGGTTCCGTTTCGAGCGTAAACCGGCCATTGGGATGCAGCGGCGTCAAATCTTCGAAGACGACTTTCTGGGCCAACTTCTCAGGATCCTGGAAGTTGATCGCCTCGACGCGCAGCAGGGCGAAGTAGCGTTCGTTCTCCTTCGGCGGCCGAATCTGGCCGGCGACGACGGTGCCCGTGCGCAAACCGAAGCGGCGAATCTGGCTCGGCGAAATGTAGATGTCGTCGGGGCAGGGGAGGTAATTGTAATCGGGGCTGCGGAGGAAACCGAAGCCATCGGGCAAGATCTCGAGCGTTCCTTCGCCGAACATCAGGCCGTTTTGCTTGACGCGTTCTTTCAAGATTTGAAAGATGAGGTCCTGTTTCTTGAGGCCGGAAAAATCGGCGAGGCCTTCGTCTTTGGCCAGCGTCAGCAGCTGAACCATGGTCATCGATTGCAATTCGGAAATGTACGTGGTGCCGCGTTTGATCTCTTCGTAGCGGTTGTTCGTCGCCGCGTCGAAGCCGCCCAAGTCTTCATTGTAGGGAGACTTTTTCCAGTTCCGGTTTTGTTGCGGCTGTTGCTGGGAGGGGCGTTGATCGCGCGGTTCGGAAGTCGGTTTCTCGGGCGGCGCGGCTGGGGGGGCTTCGGCGGCGACCGGCGCAGCCGCTTCCGGTTCCGCCACCGCGACGGCAGCTTCAATGGCCACTTCGGCGACGGCTTCGGACGGTGCGCCCGACGCAACGCCATCGACAGGAGCGGGCGCGATCGGTTCGGACTCAACCGTAGGCTGAACAGGCGGTTCCGTCGCATAAGCGGCGGAGACGGACGCGGTTCCTTCCTCGTGAAAAACGTTGGCGGTCTCTTCGGGAGGCATGACGGGTTCGACGGGAACAGGGGGAGCTACGGGCTTCGGCTTGGCGCGCGAACGCGTCGCCTGGCCTTCTTTGCGGCCTTTGGGTTCGGCCATGACGAACGACCTCCTCGAATGGCTGGCGTGTTGGAGGGTGCAGGCGGATTTCTAGGGAAAGATCGCCTGACATCGCGTGGTCCGCCTCGTCGACATGAACGAGACTTGGCGGGCCATTAGCCAGCGGTGGGCTTACGGGGGGAAACTGACTCCGGCATCTTAGCAAAGTCCGCCTTTTTCTGGAAGGAGATTCCAGCCAAACAGCACCTCGCGAACCCGCGCCAAAACCGTTTCGACTGAGCCGGCATTGACGACAACGACATCGGCGGCCGCTCGTTTTTCTTCCAGAGACATCTGCGAGCGCTCGCGATTCTCCAATTCCGCCGCCGACCATTGGCGATTTGTTTGCAGGCGTTGCAAGCGAACTTCACGCGGAGCGTCGACGAACACGATCCGGTCGCACGTCGCCCGCCAGCCCGCTTCGAGTAAAACCGCCGCGTCGAGCACGATAAACCGCGCCTGCGGATCCGCCTGGCCGCGTGCGATCTCCTCGCGGACCCGGGCGCCGATAAAGGGAAACTGGATGCCTTCCAAAGCATGGCGGGCGCTGGGATCCGCGAAGACGATGGCGCCGAGCTTCCGGCGATCGATCTCGCCGTCGGCCTTCACGAGGTCTTGGCCCCAGCGCGCGACGACCTGGGCTTTGATGCCGGAGTTGCGCAATCCTTCATGCCCCAGAGCGTCGGCAATGATGAGAAAGCCGCCATGGCGCGCGAGTTCGGCAGCAACCAGGCTCTTGCCCGCGCCGATGCTGCCGATAATGCCGATGATAGGTTTTGCGGCCATGATGGGCCTCGGAATATTTCTGACAGGATTCACAAGATTTATCGCGATAAGAGGGACGAGACGCTGCGGCGTCTGCCGACTCATCTTGTGAATCCCGTCAAAAAGAAATCTGCGACGGTCTACTTCGATTCGAGGCTCTTGACGACATCGGCGATGCGCTTGGGATCGCCGGCGGCATCTTTGACGTTATCGATGGCGGCGACGTTTCCCTTGCGATCGATGACGACGGTGTAACGGGCGATCGTCACATTGCGATCAAGATCGGCGGTGACGCCGTCCTTGCCCTTGTAGTTGAACGTCTTCTTGCCTTCGGTGACCGGCACGCCAAACTTCTTCGCGACTTCGCCCTTTTCGTCGGCCAGGAGCGTGAAGTTGAGCTTGTGGATCTTCTTGAAGAGGCGATGATTCGCGGGGGAATCGCCGCTGACGCCGATCACTTCGATGCCTTTGCCCGTCAGCTTTTCGAGATCGTCTTGATAGCCGCAGGCCTGCTTCGTGCAGCCGCCGGTGAGATCGGCGGGGTAGAAATAGAGAACGACGATTTTCTTGCCGACGACATCCGTCGATTTCCAGGTTTTGCCCTGATCGTCAACCGACTCGAACGCCGGAGCCATTTCCCCGACCTTGAAAGGCTCAGGCTCATCGACTCGGATCAAAAGAATCGTCTTCGATGCTCCATCTGTCGTTTTGTAACGAACCGTTCCCGGTATGCTGATTTTTCGACGTTTGCCGACTAGTTGAGACCAATTGGCGAACTTTTGATCGTCCACCAGTCCTTTCGTTGAAAATTGCAACATGGCAATGATGGGAGTCGAACGTGAATCTTTTTCGGAAACCGCAATTATCATTTCTGAATCGTCGATAATTTGCAGAATTTTGAGTTTGGTCCCAGTACCACTATCCGGGTTTCCATTTGCACCGACCTTGAAGTCGGCTAGGCTCATGGACTTTTCCTGGGCGTTGGCGTCGGAAAGTGAAAAAACTCCGACTGTAAGTACCAAAAAGCCCCTAAAACCAATATCTCTCATCGTTCATCTCCTCGGAGCATTTTTTTTCGCAGAATCTGAAGGCTGTGCATCCAAACTTTTGGCCGCCGCACGACGCATGCTTACAATAAGCCCGTTCGAGACGCGAGTCAATCAACAGGGATGACGAATCTCGGGCCGAGTTCCTTCAATTTCGATGTTGCGAGGCAAGCATGCTGGGCATTCATCTCACTCCAAAACAATTCCTCACGCGCGTGGCCGAGGAACTCGATCGCATCGACCCCGAGCAGATCAAGGCCCTTTCCGACGCGATCTTCCACTGCTATCAAACCGGCAAAACCGTTTTCGTCATCGGCAACGGCGGCTCCGGCTCCAACGCCTCGCACATGGCCGAGGATCTCGGCAAATGCACCCTACGCCGCGAAGACTACGATAACGACGCCAAACGCCGGCTCCGCATCCTTAGCCTCACGGACAATACTCCCTACATCCTCGCCTGGGCGAACGACGAGGGTTTCGACCGCGTCTTCGCCGAACAGCTCAAGAACCTCGCCGGCCGGGGCGACATGCTCATCGCCATCTCCGGGTCGGGCAATAGTCCGAACATTTTGAAAGCCGTCGAATGGGCCAATCGCCACGGCCTGCTCACGTTCGGCTGCACCGGCTTCTCGGGCGGCAAACTTCAGCAGATGGCCCAGAAGAGCCTCCACGTCCCCCTCGACGACATGGGCATCGTCGAATCGATCCACCTGACCGCGTTCCACTGGGTCGTCGACGACCTGCACCGCCGCATCGGCATCGAAAGCCCGGCTCTGGTGTCCGTGGCTCCGCAGTGAATCGATTGGCGGCCCATTTCGACATGCGGCTCACTGCAATAGCTAATAGCTATTAGCTAACAGCTATTAGCTATTTATAACTATTCAAAAAGCTTTGCCTTCACGAACTCATGGATTGGATCCAGTTTCACCCCACGGCAACCTTGGTCCGGTGGTGATACAGACGATCGCGAAGCGCCTCGTGGCCGCGAGCCTCGTCCGGAGGGCGGTCGAAGTGCCAGAGTTGTGTGTCGGGAAAAAGTTCCGGTGCGGCGGGCCAGGAGCGGAGAGGCGCGACGCCATCGTAGAGTTTGGTCAACTTGTCGCTATTCATCGACACATTGCCCGCGCGGGGCGGCATCGGGCCGGCTTCAAGACGGGGGCATCCCTTCAAGAGATTTGCGTCGTAATCGCCGACGCGGTTGACGATCTGGGCGATCTCGTAGAGCGTGATGGCGCGCGGGCTGCCGAGGTGGTAGATGCCGTGCTCTTCGCCGCTCAGCATCCGTTCGAAGACCCGGTTGAGATCGTCGCAGTAGGTGCACGAGCGGACTTCGTCGAAGTAGAGCGTCGCAGGCCGGCCGGCGCGGAAACGCGATTGGATCCAGTCGATCGCCCCGGCGTGACGGTTGAAACTGGGGCCCATCGGCAGGGCGATGCGGAGCACGGCGGCTTGCGGCAGTCGGGCGGCGAAGAGGGCTTCGGCTTGCACCATGGTCTTGCCGTAAACCGTCACCGGATCGGTCGGATCGGTTTCGACATGACGGCCATGGCGAGCGCCTGAGTAAACGAGATCCGACGACAGATGCACGACACGGCAGCCATGGCGAACCGCGTTGTCGATCAGCATGGCGGCGCTGGCGACGTTGAGCGTCTGGGCCATGCGCGGGTCGAGTTCGCAGGATTTCAACGCGCAGTTGCCCACGGCGTTGAGCACGGAGCGGAAGCCGTATTGGTCGAAGAGTTGCCGCATGCCGTCGCCGTCCTCGGCATCGAGCGGGACGATGCCCGGATCGTTGAGGCGGCGCGTCACGTGCGGGCGAAGGCCAATCACCTGATTGGGATAGCGCGTGCTGAAATAATGAAAAGCATTGAACCCGGCGACGCCCGAGACGCCGGTGATGAGCAGGGGGAGTCGGTGTGCAAGCATGCGATTAGCTTAGCGGGTGGGGCGTCGCAGCGGCAAGTTGATTCACGGCAGGGCGATCCGGGAGGCGAGTCAGGGAGCGAGTTCGAGGGTCAGGTCGTTGTCGCCCAATTTCACAGAGGCTTTCAGAGGCGTCGTCTTCACGGACGAATACTTCTCGGGCAGCCGGTTGATGGACTTGATTCCGGGCACGTCGAAGTACGGTTCGCGATGAATGACAGTGATGGCATAATCGCCTACCGGAGCGCCGTCCCAGGCTTTGTAGGTGCTCAGCGTGAATTTGCCGTCGGCTTCGGTGAACGCATCGGCGACGGCGGAGTTCTTCTTTCCGGTCGCGTCCACCATGTTGAAGATCACTTTCGCTCCTGGTACCGGCGAGCCGTCGAACAACAGCGAACCGCGGACAGTTTGCACCGGTTTGCGATTGAGCGTGGCCACGCCGTCTTCGGAGGTGACGATGGGCTTCATGTTCTCGGGAAGAATCCCATCGAGCAAAACATGGGCGACAGTCGGGCCCTCGGGACGCATCGTGACCCAGGTGATGTGGTCGACTTCGCTGTAGTCGAGGCCGCGGAGCTTGCTGCCGCCGCCGGTGGTGGCGAGTTGGTAGTAGTTCATATTGTTGCGAATGAACTTTTGGAAGCGGTGCACATGCCCGGCAAAGACGGTGTACTTACGGCCTTCGAGCGCCTTTTCGATTTCGAGCCACCCCTCGGCCTTGGCGTTGTTCAGCGCCCAGACCGGTTTATGCATCATGACCACGGTCCAGCGGACGTTGGCGTTCGTCTTGAGAACATTGGCGAAGTAATCGATCTGATCGCGCGAGATGGCGCCGTAGCCTTTGTCCTCGCCCTTGTCGTCGGTGCAGACCGCGAGAAAGAGCACGTCCCCGTAAACGAAGTGGTAATAGTTACGGCCAAAGCGTTCCTTCCAGTCGTCGAGTTGCACGCCATTGGCGACATCGTGATTGCCCGGCACGTAAAAGAACGGCATCTGCAGCTTGTTCACATAACTTTGAAACTCCCGCCACTGGGCGTTCAGCGCCTTGGGGTCCTTCGAGTAACCTTCGATGAGATCGCCGACGGAGACGACGAAAGCCGGCTGGAGCAGATTCAGCTGATCGATGGCCTGGGAAAAGATCCGCGGGCGATGGCCGCCGGTGCGGTCGGAGACGACGGCGAAATGAAACGTGTTCGGGTCGTTGTTCCAGCGCAGATTCGTCCAGGGATTCCGGGCTCCCTTGTCGATCTGGATGGCGTCGCCCCCATTGTGGCTGGCCGACAAACCGATCGCCCCGACGACCAGAACGAGAACCAAAAGAGCGAGAGCGGCTCGTTTCATGAGGATGCTCAGAAAGCCACAGATTGAAGTTTGACCCGCAATGAAGCCAAATTACGCGATCTCCTCCGGCAAATCACGTGAAGTTTTGATAAATCAACGAAACAACGTCGGCGGCCCTTCGAGGCGACTATGGAAGTTCTTTCGCTCAATCTAAAAATCGTCGAAGCGGACCTCAACGCCCTGGCGGCGAAGCTCCTGCCCCCCGACACGCCGATCGAAGACGTCGCTTTTCTCATCCGCCCGGAAGGAATCTGCGTCAAAGGCGTCTATCCGCTCCTCGTCAATGTGGCCTTCGAAAGCTGGTGGGCCCTCGATGTCGAGGAAGGCAAAGTCACCGCCAACATGACGAAACTCAAAGCGTTCGGCATGCCGGCGATGGTGTTCAAGAGCGCGGTCCTGAAAGTTCTCGAGGAATTGTCGGCCCGGGAGGTTTGGTTCGAAGTGAAAGGCGAGAAGGTGCACGTCGATATTGAAACATCGCTAGGACGATATGCGTGCCCGAGCCGGCTCTATCTGCGCCGCATCGCGTGCGCGGACGGTATCGTCATCATCGAGGCGGGGAAAACCGCGTAGTGCCTCGTCCAGGCTAAATTTTCGGCGTGAGCCGGCGGGTTTATCCGGTTTATCCCGCCGGGACAAGCCCGGCGG
>JBAXFO010000053.1:0-11937 GCA_037139885.1 Planctomycetota bacterium | reverse complement strand
CCGCACGACTTCCCGCCGGGCTCCGATCGCCCCCGCCTGATCGATATAGCTGAGGATGACGCCGCCGAAAATCGAACCCATGGGGTTCGTATCGCGCGGCATCATGACGACCTGAATCGCGAGATAACGATCCGACATCGGGCGACTCCTTGGGGAGGGAGCGTCAACGTTTCAACTCGCGGCGCACCATCCGCACGCCTTCGACCATGTTCGTCAACTTGCGAATCGCGACTTGGCGAGCCGTTTGCGAAAAGCCGCAGTCGGGGGTCACGTGGACGCGCTCGGGGTCAATATATTGGAGCGTCAGCCGCAGTCGCTGAGCGATGAGTTCGGCCGGCTCCACCCAGGTATTTTTGACGTCGATCAGCCCGACGGCCACCTCCATCGGCGCGGGGATCGATTTGAGCAGTTCGATCTCCGCCATCTCTCGGCTCGCGAATTCGAGGGCGAGCTGTTGCACCGGAGCCTTCGCCAGATGCGGGAACAGCGGTAGGTAACTTCTCCAGCCCACGGCCCGGCCGCGATAATTGCCGAAGCACATGTGCATGCTGATTTTCGCGGTCACCCCGGCCACGGTGCGGGCGATGATGTCGAGGAACTTTTCCGGTTCGTGCGGATGACACGCGAAACTGGGCTCGTCAAGTTGGATAAAATCGACTCCCTCGGCCACGAGCTGTTTCATTTCGCGATTGACGATCGGGATCAGCGCCGCGGTGATTTCATCGCGGTCCTTGTAAACCTTGCCCCCTTGCAGGCAACCCGCGAGCGTGAACGGGCCGGGCGTCGGCATTTTGGCGGGGGCGGAGGTGATGCCGCGCAGGCGCCGCCATTCGGCGACCGTGCCCAGGCCGTTCGGAGCGGTCAAAGGTTCGGTGATGAGGTAACGGCTGCGTTGATCGTGAGCCGGAGCGCCCCAGCGACGTGTCGGCGCCAGCGGTTGCACGCCTTCGAGATGATCGTAAAAGCCGAGGTTGAAATCGACGCGCTGCATTTCGCCGTCGGTGATGATGTCGGCCCCGGCGCGAAGTTGATCGTCGACAGCGAGCCGCATCGCGTCATGCACAGCTTCCTCGCGGTCGGCGACGCCGAACATTTCCGGATGCTGGTCGACATCCTCGCAGAATTTTTGATACCAACCGGGGAACGACCAACTGCCGATCACCGTCGCAGGCAGGAGAGGGAGCATGGCGCGGGCCTCCGCTTCGAGTGCAGTCGATCTGGAAACTCTGTTGCGAAAACGCTTGTCCTGTGTTCTTGGCGAATGGGATATCTAAACTACCCCAAGACATTCCTTCGCCGCTGCGGATCTCATCATGCTCGACATCCCCCGTCTACGTCAACAGTTTCCTGCTCTCAGCGCGCAGCGCAACGGGCGAACGCCGATCTTTCTCGACGGACCGGCTGGCACTCAGGTCCCGCGGCGCGTGGTCGAGGCGATGTCGCACGCGCTGTTTTACGCGAACGCGAATCATGGCGGAGCGTTCGCCACGAGCCGGGAATCGGATCGTATTCTCGAGGCCGCGCATCAAGCGGCGGCGGATTTTTTGCATGCGCCGTCGGCGGACGAGATCATCTTCGGCCAGAACATGACGACGCAGACGTTGCACCTGAGCCGGGCGCTTGCGCGGACCTGGAAGCCGGGTGACGAAATCCTCGTCACGCGGCTCGATCATGATGCGAATGTCACGCCCTGGGTTTTGGCCGCACGCGATGCGGGGGCAACAGTTCGCTTCGTCGATGTTCATCCCGAAGACTGCACGCTCGATCTGGCGTCGTTTCGGTCGCAGCTGAACGAACGGACCCGGTTGGTCGCAGTGGGGTTGGCGTCGAACGTCGCGGGGACGATCAATCCGGTGGGGGTGATCGCGGCCGAGGCGAAGCGGGTCGAGGCGCTGGTGTTCGTGGATGCCGTTCACTTCGCGCCGCATGGGTCGATCGACGTGCAAACGCTCGGCTGCGATTTTCTCGCGTGCTCGGCTTACAAGTTTTTCGGGCCTCATGTCGGCATTCTTTGGGGCAAGCGGGCGCTCCTGGAATCGTTGGCTGCGTACAAGGTGCGGCCGGCGCCGAACGAGTTGCCGGGCAAATGGATGACCGGCACGCAGAACCACGAAGGCATCGCGGGTGTGGCGGCGTGCATCGATTATTTGGCGGAGATTGGCCGTGGCCTGGGAGCGGCCGGCCGGCGCGGGGAATTGATGGCGGCCATGGCGGCGATTCAAGCCTACGAACGCGGTCTGGGGGAGCGGCTCCTGGCCGGTTTGGCGCAGCGGCCGCGGTTCACCGTGTGGGGCATTCGCGATCCGCAGCGGTTGCACGAACGCGTGCCGACCGTGATATTCACCGACCGCACGCAACGTCCGCGCGCCATCGCCGAGTTCCTCGCGGCACGAGACATTTACGTATGGAGCGGCAATAACTACGCGCAAGAGATCAGCCAGCGACTCGGCTTGGAAGAGCGGGGAGCGTTCGTGAGGCTCGGCCTGGTGCATATCAACACCGAGGCCGAGATCGATCAGACGTTGGCGGTTCTGGATGAACTGCCCGAGTGAATCCGCGACGAACGGGTTACGCCTTCAACATGCCGACTTTCTTGGCATAAGGAAACACACCGCCGGCTTCGAGGATGGGGATGACGTCGCCGAGCGACTTCAGTTGCCATTTGTCGCCGGTCGTTTTGTTTTCGAGGGTCGCCTTTTCGACGTCGATGAACAGATCGTCGCCCGTGCAGATTTGTTCGCAGAGGCGATCGGGCGTTTCGAAGGGGACGAGATAGCCGCCGTTGACGGAGTTGCGGTAGAAAATGCGGGCGTAAAACTCCGCGACCACGGCCTGGATACCCGCGGCGTCGAGCGCGATCGGGGCATGTTCGCGCGACGAACCGCAGCCGAAGTTCTTGCCGCCGATGACGATCGTGTAATCGGACACGAACTCGTCTTTCGTGTGAAACGGCACCTGGCCTTTGGGCAGCCCTTTTTGCGCGAGCGGCACGCTGGAGAGGGCGTATTTGCCGAACTGCTTGTATTCTTCGGGGATCGACGGATTGAACGTCAGGTATTGGGCGGGGATGATCTGGTCGGTGTCGATGTTGTCGCCCAGAACGAACGCTTTGCCGGAGATGGTTTTCTGCATTGTTGGTCTCGAAACAGGGACTTAGGAAAACGCTTTGATCAACTCTTCGCGAGGGATTCTCGCTTGGCTGCCGATCGCTCGCCGGGTCGATCCTTCGATTTGTTTATGATTTGGCATGGTCCGCGGAGTCTGCGTTTGGTTCGCGGCTCTCCGCAGGAGAGCGCTGACGGCACGCACTCGCAGAAATGGCGTCCGGTCAGCGCTCTCCTGCGGAGAGCCGCGAACGATTCATCCGTTATTGCAAGCAATCGCGGGGGTCCGCGATCGTACCGCTCAAGGCGCTCGCCGCCACCGTCAGGGGACTCGCCAAGAACACTTTCGCTTCTTTATGTCCCATGCGGCCGGGGAAGTTGCGGTTGGTCGTGCTGATGCAACTGATCGGCGTGTTGAGTCGGCCGAACGTATCCGAGGGTCCCCCCAAGCAGGCGGCGCAAGACGGTTCGCCCATCTTGGCCCCGGCGCTCAGGAAGATCTCTTCGATGGTTTGGCCGTTGATGCGTTCGGTCTTCATTTGCTTGGCGATTTCGCTGGTCGCGGGGACGACGAAGGTGTCGATCTTCACGGTTCGGCCTTTGAGGATGCCGGCCGCGGCGCGGAAGTCGGTCATTTTGCCGCCGGTGCAGGAGCCGATGTAGGCGCGGTCGAGTTTCGTGCCTTTCACCTGCGAAACGGTGGCTTTGTTGTCGGGGCTGTGCGGCTTGGCGATGGTCGGCTCCATCTTCGAGACGTCGTAAACCTTCTCGAAACTGAACTGGGCGTCGCTGTCGGTCTTCACGACTTCGTACGGTTTGCCGCTCTTGTTGCGGGCGTTGACGAAATCGAGCGTGAGCTTGTCGGGCGCGATGACGCCGTTCTTGCCGCCGGCTTCGATGACCATGTTGCACAGCGTCATGCGTTCTTCGATGTTGAGGGCGAAGACGCCGTCGCCGTCGAATTCCATGGCCCGATAGGTGGCTCCGTCGCAACCGATATCGCCGATGATGGCGAGGATCAAGTCCTTGGCCATGAGATAAGGAGGCATTTCGCCGTGAAAGATGAAACGCATGGTGGGGGGGACTTTGACCCACAGTTTGCCGGTGCCCATGATGAAGCCGGCGTCGGTGTTGCCGATCCCGGTGGCGAATTCGCCGAAGGCCCCGGCCGTGCAGGTGTGGCTATCGGTGCCGAAGAGGACTTCGCCGGGGCGGGTGTGGCCTTCTTCGGGGAGGGCGATGTGGCAAACACCCTTGTATTTATCGGTGCCGACATCGTAGTAATAGGGAAGATCCTGTTCCTTGACGAACTGCCGGAGCACATCGACATTGCGGTTCGCCATGGCGTCGGCGGTGAAGATGTAGTGATCGGGGATGATGACGACTTTTTCGCGATCCCAGACCTTGGCGTCTTTGCCGAACTCTTTCTTGAAGACGCCGATCGTGCCGGGGCCGCACACGTCGTGCGTCATGAGAATGTCGGTGTCGATCCAAATATTGTCGCCCGGCTTGGCGGCATCCCGACCGGAATGCTTGGCCAGGATCTTTTCCGTCATTGTCATGCCAGCCATGAAACTCTCCGCAAAGACGAGACTCAAGACGCGATATCGGTCGCGATGGTGTTTCGGTCAATTATAGCCAGCAGGGGTAGAATGAGACAGAGCAGATGCGGCGGACGCGGACGCTCATCATGGAGATTGCCGTGTTGCCCGAACTGACGTTTCTCGATCCGGACGAACGACCGAAGCCGTTTTCGGCCTTTGGCGGTCAGCCGCTGCTCGTCATTTTCCTTCGGCATATCGCCTGCATGGCGTGCCAGGGGCATCTGGTCGATGTGCAGACGTTGCACGATTTCCTCGAGAAAAAGGGGGTTCGCGTGGTGGTCGTGACGTTTACGCCGCCGAAGCTGCTCAAGATGTTTCTTGCGGAGAACAAGCTGCCGTTCGAGTTCGTGGCGGATCCGTCGCGTGAGGCGTATCGCTTCTTTCAACTGCGCCGGGCCAGCGTGCTGTCGTTTTTCAAGCCGCGCGTGCTGGCGGGTTACTTTCGGCGCTTCTGGAGCGGCGTGAAGATGCGGAAACCGATCGAGCAAGATGTGTTGCAACTGGGCGGCGATTTTCTGTTCGACGCTCGGGGCGAGGCGGCGTGGAGTTGGGTGAGCAAGGACGCCACGGATCGGCCGACGGCGGATGAAATTCGGGCGGCGGTGGAGCGACTGCGATGATGCGTTCGCGGCTCTCCGCAGGAGAGCGCTGACGGGGCGCCGTCGCAGCGAATTGTGGCGGCAGCGATCTTTCGACTCTCCGCGCTTCTAAAGATGGCGTTAAGTCAGCGTTCTCCTGCGGAGAACCGCGAACGACCTTATTCGACGGGGGTTTCCCAGAGGCGGATTGTTTCATCCCAGCTTGACGACGCGAGACGGGAAGCGCTGGCGTTGAAGGCGACGCCGGTAATGCCTTGCGTGTGGCCGCGGAGGGTGAGGGTTTCTTGGCCGGTGGTGGGGTCCCAGAGTTTGAGGGTGGCGTCGTCGCTTCCCGACACGAGACGTTGGCCGTCGGGGCTGAACGTGAGACAGGTGACCGCGTGCGTGTGGCCGCGGAGTTCGCGGATCGGTTGGCCGGTGGCGGAATCCCAGAGGCGGATGACGCGGTCGGCCCCGGCGGGGGCGAGCAGGGCGGTGCCGGGTTGAAGGGCGACGGCGAGAATCGGGGCGTCGTGAGCGAGCGCGGAGAGCTTGACGCCCGTCGCGGGGTTCCAGAGATACACGACGCGATCGCTGCCGGCCGAAGCAAGACATTGGCCGTCGTCGCGATACGCAAGACCGCGAATGGCGTCGCGATGGGCCTGGATCGAGCGGGGCGTCTTGAGTGCGTCGAGGTTCCAAAGTTTGAGCACGCCGTCGGCCGATCCCGAAGCCAGTTGAGCCCCGGCTCGGTTGAACGCCACGGCTTGCACCCAGCGCTTGTGTCCTGTGAGGGCTTCGAAATCGCCGAGCGGTTGTTTGCGGAGATAAATCGACCCATCCTCAGCCCCCGTCGCCCACAATTGGCGAACGGGATTGTAAGCCAACGACCGCACGGCTCCCACCTGCCCACGCAGTCGGCTGACGCCGTCGGAGTCCAAATTCCAGAACGTGACATCGCCATCGGCCTCGGCGGCGGCGAGGGTTTTGTCATCGCCGAACGCCACGGCCAGGGGAGTCGCCGCCGATTTCAACACCCTCCCCTCTTGTTTGCCGAGATCGAAATTGACGCTCGCCAAAAGCTGGCCATCGGAGCTGAACGCGACGGTGCGGACTTTGCCCGGTTCGCCCGGCCAGGTGCGGAGGATTTTCTTCGTCACGAGATCCCAGACGACGACGCTATGATCCTGGCAGGAAGCCGCCAAACGAGTTCCATCGGGGCTGAACGCGAGATTGCGCACCGGTCCCGGCAGGCCTTCAAGGGCGAACTGAAGCGTGCCGTTGCGGCCATCCCAGAGCCGCAAAACTTTGTCCCACGACGACGATGCGAGCGATTTGCCGTCGGCGCTAAAGGCGACGGCCGTCACCCAGTGTTCGTGATCGCAAGTGAAGACGGGCTCATGGCTGCTGGCGTCCCAGACGCGTACGGTGCGGTCGAGCGATCCCGATGCGATGCGGCCCCCATCGCCGCTCACTGCGACATCCGTAACGGCGTAAACATGGCCGCGCAATTCTGCGGGGGGCTCGTCGGCGACGAGCGACCAGATGCGGACCGTGCCGTCATCGCCCCCGGCCGCCAGCCAATCGGACTGCGGCCCGAACGCCAGGCTGTTGACGCCATGGCGATTGCCGACAATGGTTTTGATTGGTTCGTTCTTGCCTTCGGGAAGGTCGAAAACCTGGATCACGCCCTCTTCGCCCGCCGAGGCGAGACGCTTGCCCGTCTTGTTAAACGCCAAACTGCGGACGACGCCGGCATGCTCTTTCAACCGGCGAAATTTCGGGCCGGTCGTGGCTTCAAGATCCCAGAGGACGATGCTGCCGTCGCCGCTGGCGGAGGCGAGTTGCTTGCCGTCGGGGGGCCGAAACGCCACGGCTTGCACCAGCCCGGTGTGTCCTTTAAGGGGCAAGACATCCGAATTCAGCAAACCGCTCAGATAGCGCCATTCAAAGCCGACGAGCTTGCCTCCTTTTTGCCCCTGAAGAAGATCGCGTAGGCGATTAACCTTGGCGTCTTTGATCGCGTCTTGAGCGAGGTTCATCTCGGCGGCATACAGGGTTCGCTTCGATCGTTCGAGCGAGACTTTGACTTCGCTTTCGGCGTCTTTGGCGCGTTTCTCTTCATCGAGAGCGCGGGCTTCGTTCTTCTCGGCCGAGGTGCGTAATCCTTCGGCTCGCACCCACAACGCGAACATGCCGAGAAAGCCGCCGACGATGACGAACAGCAACGCGCCCAGAAGCGCCGCCACCTGAGGCCGACGGCGCGCCCATTTCAACGCCCGTTCGACGACGCCGATGGGCCGGGCCTTGATCGGTTCGTTCTTCAGAAAACGGAGCAGATCGTCGGCGAGATCTTGAGCGGTTTCGTAGCGCTTGCGAGGCTCTTTTTGCAGGCATTTGAGACAGATCGTTTCGAGATCCGGCGGCACCTTCGGCTGCAATCGGCTGGGAGGCACGGGGTCGTCGTTCTTCACCTGTTGCAGCGTATCGAGCACGGTTTCGCCGACGAACGGCGGCCGCCCCGTGAGCGCGTGATACAGAACGGAGCCTAGAGCATAAATATCGACGCCGGGCCCCAGTTCGCGAATCTTGCCCTCGGCTTGTTCGGGGGCCATGTAGGCGGGAGTGCCCAGAATCGAACCGGTGCCGGTGTTGTTCGACGAATCGTCCCCCATGTGTTTGGCGAGGCCGAAGTCGGTGATTTTCGGGGTGCCGGTCAGCGTCAAGAGGATGTTGCCGGGCTTGAGATCGCGGTGCAGAATGCCGTTTTCGTGGGCGTAAAACATGGCCCGGGCGAGCGGTTCGACGAGTTCGGCTGCCTGCCGCGCGGGGAGGGGGTTGTTCGAAAGTTTGCCGGCGAGAGTGCCGCCGTCGACATATTCGAGCGAGAAGAACGGATGCCCTTCGCTTTCGCTCACTTCGAAAATCTGCACGATGTTCGGATGCTGCAGCTTGGCGACCGCCTCGGCTTCCGTTTGAAAACGCAGGATGTCTTCGTTGCTGGCGTGACCGCCCGACAGGATCATTTTCAAGGCGGCCATGCGGTTGAGGCCGCGCTGCCGGGCCTTGTAAACCACGCCCATGCCGCCGCGGCCGAGAACGCCCAGGATGTCGTAGTTCTTGATCTGCTTGGGGATGCTCGCGCTGCCTTCTTTGAGGAGCGACGAGTCGGGATCGATGCCGAGCGTGGCGTCGGTCTGGCTGGGAACTTGCGACGCTCCGAACGCGGCAGTCCGTTCGGAATCGTGCCGCGTGATCGGTTCGACTTTGCCGTTGCCCTTTTCGCTGGACGGCTCTTGAAAGGCCATGGTCGCGTCATCGGGCGGGCGCGGCGGCGCACCTTGCCCCTTGATCGAAGGGGAGGAAAGATTCTCGGTCTTGAAATCGTGCGAATCGGCCATGTCGGCAATGCCGCGGAAATGGGTCTCGAAAGTCGCGCTCGGGTCCGTCCTCTATTATCGCATGAGAAACGGATCTCGCAATTCCAAATGGGGAAAATGGGCAAAATCCCGCATCGGCCGATTTTCATCTTGAAGGCCCGAAGCGCTTCAGGGGGTTGAAGCGACGCCTCGGGTCGATCTCCTTCATGACATTGACCCTGCGTCGGCCAAAGTCATGGAGTTGGACGGAGCCCTCAGCGTCTGGCGAATTCGGACCGCCCTTTTGGCGTGCGGGCAAATAGAATAAACGCATGAGCACTCCCGAATTCCTTCGTGCGCGACGACATCTGTCGCGCCGCGATGACATCTTGAAAGCGGTCGTCAAGGCGGTTGGTCCCTGCACCTTGACAGCCAACGACGATCATTTTGGCGTGCTCGCTCGCTCCATTATTTCGCAGCAAATCTCGACGAAAGCGGCGGCATCCATTGCAGCCCGGCTGATCGAGACGCTCGGTCGCCGGAAGTTGCGGCCCGCTTCCATTCTCGATCTCGACGATGAGACGCTGCGCGGCGTCGGTCTGTCGGCGAATAAGCAAAAGTCGCTTCGCGACTTGGCGGCGCGCTGTCAGTCCAAGGAAGTGCCTCTCAAAGATCTCCCGGGGATGGCGGACGAAGACGTGATCGCGGCTTTGCTCCCGGTGCGCGGCATCGGACGCTGGACGGCCGAGATGTTCTTGATCTTTTCGCTCGGTCGCCGCGATGTGCTCCCCGTGGCCGATTATGGTCTACGTGCGGGCGTCATGAAGACTTACGGGCTGCCGGAACTCGCGACGAAAGCTCAGCTCGAAGAACTCGGCGAGCCCTGGCGTCCGTTTCGCAGCATCGCAACCTGGTATATTTGGCGCAGCCTCGGTTGATGGCTCGATCGCGTTCGCCCGAACTTTGCCCGTACAATATCCCGAAGGGTTTCGCCCATGAGCCGATTGCGACAAATTGAAGCGATGTTGGCCGACGAACCCAATGACCCGGAGCTGCGTTACATGCTCGCCATGGAGCACATCAGCCTGGGCGACGACGCCGGCGCCGTGGATGCCTTCAATGCGTTGATCGCCATCGCTCCCGAGTATCCGCCGGCCTATCACATGGCGGGGCGGACGCTTCAGCGCCTGGGCCGAATCCGCGAAGCGCGCGATGTCTTGACGCGGGGCATTCCGATCTCCCTGAAGATCGGCAACACCCATGCCGCCGGCGAGATGGAAGGTTTGCTCGAAACGCTCGATTGATTCGCCGCCCCTCCACTGAGAGCCTCACGATGTGGCCCACTCCGCCGGAAACGCAGCAGCTTCTCGACCAGGCTCGTCAGGGTCAGGCCGAAGCCGTCGAACAATTGCTCGCTCGGCATCGTGAACCGGTTCGCCGCATGATCGATCTTCGGCTCGATCCCGCCATTGTGCAACGCGTCGACGCCAGCGATGTCGTTCAAGATGTCATGCTCGAGGCCAGCCGGCGCCTGCAAGATTACTTGCAGAATCCGGTGATGCCGTTCTTGATTTGGCTGCGGCAGCTCGCGAAAGATCATCTCATCGACGCCCACCGGCGCCACCATCTCGCCCAAAAACGAGGCGTCAACCGCGAACAAGCCATGCACCGCCCCGCCTGGGCCGATCAATCGTCGCTGGATTTGGCCGGGCAACTCGTCGACGGCGAACGCACCCCCGCGTCCGAAGCCATCCAGCAAGAACTCCAGCGCCGGCTGCACGAAGCCATCGCCCAACTCGAAGACGTCGACCGCGAAGTGATATTGATGAGACACTTCGAACAACTCACCAACCAAGACGTCGCCCAGGCCCTCGAACTCACCGAACCGGCGGCGTCGATGCGATATCTTCGCGCCGTGCGCAGGCTTCGTGACTTGCTGTCGCCCGGCACGATGTGATCGAAATGCCCAGTTCGCGGCTCTTCGCAGAAGAGCGCTGCCGTAACCGGTTCGGAGAATTCATCGCCAGGCGGCGTACGGCGTTTCGCCAGTGTTCCGAGCCGGTCGGATCCTTTCGGCAAGTTGACAACGTTTCGCCCCGGCAGCAGAGGTCCAGCATGACAGGCCCGGCGCTCATCCCCGCGGCAGGAGTCAGCTCCCGCATGGGCCGGCCGAAGCTGCTTCTTCCCCTGGGCGGAGGACTCACCGTCATCGAGCGTCTCGTCCGCGCCGCCCACGATGGAGGCGTCGAACGCGTCGTCCTCGTCGTGCGCTCCGACGATGTAGAACTTGCCGCCGTCGCGCTCCAGGCGGGAGCCAGTGTCGTTCGGCTTCCCCATGCAACCAGCGAGATGCGTCAAACCGTCCTTGCCGGCCTTGACTGGATCGAGACGCATCTTCCCCCAGCCGAACATCGCGGCTTTTTTCTCGTGCCAGCCGATCATCCCGTGCTCGCGCCGGACGTGTTTCGCGCTCTGGCCACGGCGACCGGATCGATTCGCGTGCCGACATACGCCGGCCAGCGTGGCCATCCTGTTTGGATCGATTGGGGCCATGTCCCCGCTCTTCGTCAACTCGTCCCCGGATTCGGTTTCAACAGCTATATCCGCAAACAGACCATCGCCGAACTTCCCTGGCCCAACGCCGATGTGCTGCTCGATCTCGATACGCCCGCCGATTATGACGCGTTCCTTCAGCGGGAGGCGGAGCGGGCGATTTTGATCGATGCCGCGGGGACCTGGCATGCCCAGCCGACACGAATTCCGAAAATCCTCATGCCGGGCTCGTTCAATCCGGTTCACAATGGGCACTGGGGTTTGGCCGAGGTCGCGGCATCGATCCTGGGAGGCGAAGTGGCGTTTGAGATCAGTCGCCGCAATGTGGACAAGCCCGCGTTGACCGATGCCGAGATCGCATGTCGAGCGGCGGGATTTGCCGGGCGCGCCGATCTTTGGGTGACGCAGGCGGCTCGCTTCGTCGAGAAGGCAAGGCATTTTCCCGGGGCCGTGTTCGTCGTCGGGGCGGATACGGCGGCCCGCGTCGTCGATGCGCGCTATCATGAAGGGGACGAGGCCCGGCTCGCGGCCGCGCTCGATGGGTTGAGCGTGGCGGCGTGTCGCTTTTTGGTCGCGGCGCGGGCGGATGCTGCGGGACGCGTGTTGACGCTCGACGATCTTGTTGTGCCAGCGCGTTGGCGGGGGTTGTTCGAAGCGATTCCCGAGAGCCGTTTCCGCCTCGACATCAGCTCGACGCAACTTCGCCGTGAACGGGAGGAGCGAACGTGACCGACAAGCT
>JBAXFO010000052.1:0-12205 GCA_037139885.1 Planctomycetota bacterium | reverse complement strand
AACGATTTGCACCAATTTTGCACCAGGAGGTCAAAAACGACTTTGTCGCAATTCCCGAATCCCTTCAAAAGAAAGGACTTATGGAACGGCAGAAGGGACGTCGGACATGTAAAGCGGAGAGGCAGGGATTTGAACCCTGGGTACCCTTTCGGGCACACCGGTTTTCGAGACCGGCACAATCGGCCACTCTGTCACCTCTCCGGAACGCCGACGATCGCGTTCGGAACGTAATTCTACGAACAGGGGGGCCCGGCAACAATTCCCCTTGGCGGCGGATCTTGGAATTCCTTGGCGGACGCCAATGAGCGCCAGTATGCCCTTGACCTTCGTTCCGCGTTTGCGACAATCGAACGAAGACGCCCCGCCTTACCTACCCCATTCGCTGAGGATTCCATGGTACGCCTGACTCGCTCACTTGTTCCCCTGTTGGTTTTCGTCCTCGGCTGCTTTGCGTATGGTTCTCTAGGAGACTCTCCGGTGGCGGCGCAAGGAGAGAAAAAGGTCGATCCGAAAGTCGACGTCAAAAAGGACGACGTGAAAAAAGCGGACGTCAAGAAGGACGACGTGAAGAAAAAAGACGAGCCGAAAAAAGAGGAGAAGAAGGAAGAAGTCAAAAAGGAAGAACCCAAAAAGGAACCGTTCGTTCCGGATATCCCCACGGTCGAACTCAAAGGCCACAGCGACTGGGTCAATGGCGTCGCTTTTCTGCCCGACGGCAAAGCGCTGGTCAGCGTCGGCCGCGACCGCACCATTCGCATTTGGGAGATCGCTACGAAAAAGGAAAAACTGATTTTGAAAGATCTCCCCACGAACGCCAAGGGCCTCGCCGTCGCGGATGGTAAGATCTTCGCGAGCACCGGGAAATGGGACAAGGAGAAGAAGGCCTGGGAGGGGGAGATCAAGATCTTCGATTTGGCCGGCAAAGCGCTCGGCTCGCTCAAAGGGCACGGCGAAACCATCGAAGCGATCGTCGTCTCCAAGGACGGCAAGATTCTCGCCTCCGCGAGCGAAGATCTGACCGGCAAACTTTGGGATGTCGCCGCTTCGAAAGAGAGCGTTGGCCTGAAAGGGCACACGAAGACGGTGCATGCGATCGCCCTCAGCCCCGACGGCAAGACCGTCGCCACCGCCAGCGCCGATGGTTCGCTGAAGGTCTGGAATGTCGTCGACGGTAAGGACGTCGCCACGATCAAGTCGACCGAGACCGAGACTTCGGTCGTCGATCCGAAATCGAAGAAAGAAACCAAAACGAAGATTCCTGGACGTGCGTTTACGACCGTCGCGTTCAGCGCCGACGGCAAGAAGCTCGTGGCGGGCAATCTCGATGGCGAAGTGAAAATCATCGAAATCGAAGGCAGCAAGGAACTCGCGAACAAAAAGGCTCACGAAGGCGTCTGGGCCGTGGCGATCTCGCCCGACGGCTCCAAGATCGCGACCGGCGGTTGGGATCAAACGATCAAAATCTGGGATGCCGCGGGCAAGGAATTGTCCACGATCAAAGCCCACACCGGCACCGTGACCACGCTCGCCTTTTCGCCGGACGGCCAAGCGATCGCCAGCGGCGGCACGGACGGCTTCATTCGAATCTGGCCATCCACAAAGAAGTAATCGGCTCGCTGAGGCAGCGCTAGCGCGGACTGTGATCTCCCGGGACTCACGTCCGCGCCCTGCGGCCGCGCCGCGGCTAAGCGATCATGGTCGCCATGGCGGGCATGCGCCTTGAGGACGGTGCGGACCGCCTCGGCCGTGCCATCCATGAAGTCGGCGCCCGCACCCCCATGAACGTGGATATCGACAAAGCCGGGGGAAATGAAACCGCCGCGGGCGTCGACAACGACCGCGTTCTTCGGCGCGCGCACGACATCGCCAACCGCCACGATGGCGCCGCGATCACAGAGAACGGAGCCGGAATCGACCAGGCCGTCGGGAAGAAGGAGCGTGCCGTTTTGGATGAGAAAAGGTTGGCTCATGGGGCGTGTGTGCATGGTTAAGGCATCGCGGTCGTGGCCGAGATCAGGGCGAACGCCAACATGCCGCCGTCGCTCAAAGTCCCCTCAACCATGATTTCGTTCAGGCTCATGACATCCCTTCAGCCGGCTGCGGCGGCGTGCGCTTCATTCCCTGCCATAAAGCCGCGAGCACGCGGCCGATATCGTCGCCGACCAGCGCCTCCGGATCGAGCCACAGCCCGGGGAACAGCGGACTACGATAAACGCCCTCGGTCATGGGCAAGCGTTCGTAAAGATCGTCGCGTAGGACAAACCAGTCGACCGTCCGATCGAGCACGCGCCAGACGATGTATTCTTTCACATTGTGCCGGCGATAAACGTGCAGTTTCTGGTTGAGATCGTACGACGCCGACGTGGCGGCGACTTCGACGATGAGCTCTGGCCCGCCGACAAGATAGCCGTCGGCGTCGATCATCGTCTGCCCGCCGTTCTCGGGAAGAAGCCGGAGAAAGCCGTCGGGTTGCGGCTCGTTGTCGAGGTCGAGTCGCAGCGTGGAATTGTCGCCGCCGTCGACGGTCGGAACGAGGCTCATATAGACGCCGAGCCAGGTCGATACGATTAAATGCGGCCGACCATGTTGCGCATGCTTAACCGGTGACGGCATGTAAACCACTCCATCGATGAGTTCCGCCTTCTTGACGCCCGGCATCCCTTCGTAACGCCGTTCAAACTCGGCGCGCGAAAGGCGGTCGCCGTTTTGCAGCGGGGGCAGAGCGCCGTGCGGCGGTTGGATGGGTTGCAGGGGAGACGCGGTCGTGATCATGGCTGGCCTCGCGATCTCATGGAAGTTTACCAAAGAATCGCGGACCTCGCCAGACATGAGACGGAAGTCGCCCCCAATCGCACGCGGCCATATGCGGCCGTCTGGAATCGTCGAGCGCCTCGTTAACGCGGATTGAGCTCGCTGAGCAAACGCCGCGCCTCCTTGGTCCATTTGCGATTGACCCGCTGCACCGGAGCGCTCACGAACTGCTGTTCCTGGAGCGCGTTCTCCAACACGAGCCGGGCTTCGCCGTCGTGATCCTGGCGGGCGAGCTGTTCGGCCAGGAGGTACTTGTGCTCCATGCGCGGCGACAGTTTCACCAGCTGGCGGGCGGTTTCGAGAGTCGCGTCGTCGAGGTCGAGGTCTTGCTGGATCTTGATGAGCAGGCGCCAGGCGGCGTAGTCTTCCCAGCGCGGCTCCTTTTCGAGAATCGCCTGCACGAAGGGGAGCGCCTCGCTCGACTTGTGCAGCTCATACAGGCATCGCGCAAGATGAAAACAGACGGGGGCATGGTTCGGCTCGCGCTTCCGCGCGGCTTGCAGCGGGGCGAGGGCTTCGTCATAGCGGCCCAGTTCCACGAGCCGATGTCCCAGCGCCAAATCGTTCGCGAACGTCGGCGAGCTTTGGGCTCGAAAACGCAACTCTTCGACGGGGGTCTTCCGCTCCCAAAACGGAGCCTTGAAATGGAAATGCGGAACGAAGACGACGAAGAAATACGCCCATGCTCCAATGATCGGCACAAAGAGCATGAAATAAAACCACCAAGGCTCGACGCCGCGGCGATAGGCGTCGATCAGCATGCCCACCATGAACAGCGATTGGATCGCCGACAGGATGGGATAATCGAACAGCAGTTGGTGAAGGAACGGCATGATGGAGTGGTCACAAGACGCAGAGACCGAAATCCTCCGCATTAATCTACGTCGTAAAACCGACTGCCGCCAGCCACAATGAGCGCGCGCTGTCGATGCTTCTCGCTTTTTTTGTTGCACGAAGATTCCCAAACGCCAATCTCCCGCCCTGGCTTTTCGCTCCCGCGTTCCTACAATCTTCAGTCCCCGCTCCTGGACGGAATTTTGCCGCCAAGACGTGGATCAATGAGGTTTGCCGATCATGGTCGAACGTAGAATTGAATTGCGCCGCCGCCGCACTCGTGGCGCGAAACTCGACAAATACAAGGTCAAGCTCGCCAGCGCGAAAGACGGCAAGGAACGCGACGATATCCTCGCCAAGATCCACCGCATCAGCCCTTGGTGGACGGAACCCGCGAAGTCCTAAATCGTCGGCGTCAGTCGGCGATCATCTCGACGCGCCATGGCGCCAGGCTCTTCGACACCAAGGTCGGCCAATACGCGAACACCTCGCGCACCGGCGGTCGCCCGGTCGTATACCCCGTGACCCCCGGCGGCCCCGATGTCACCAGCGGTGCGAATTCCTTCGTAAACCGCTCGACGACATGGCGCCGGCCATCGAAAACGCCGACGCGTAACATCACTTCCGGCGGCTCGGCCCGCGGCGGAATGCCCGGCGTCACATCCCCCGTCCCGAGCCGTTCGATGAGTCGGCGTTGCGGTTCGATGCCGATCCGTTCCAGCCGATCGAAGATCATCTCCCCCGCCAGCAACGCTTTCGCATCCGCTCCCGGTCCCGCGATGGCGAGCATGCCGCTCGCTTGATAACCATCGCGGTAAGCCAGCGACACTTTGTACGTCGGGGTCGCCGGCAGGCCCGCCGCGGCGCTGATCCGCACGCGGTTGGCTCCCGCATCTTCCAGCTGCACGTGCGTGAAATCCGCCACCACATCGGGCGTTAAATAACGAGCCGGGTCGCCGACCTCGTAGAGAAGTTGTTCGCTGACGGTTTCCCGGTTCACGACGCCGCCGCTGCCGTCGGGCTTGGTGAGGACGAACGGCCCGGCCGAGGTCATCTCCACCAGCGGATAGCCGACATTCGCGAGATCGTCGACCTCATGCCAGTTGCACCACAACCCGCCCGTCGCCTGCGCTCCGCACTCGATCAGATGGCCGGCCACGGTCGCGAAGCCGAGGCGTCGCCAATCATCCCAGGCCCAGCCGAAATGATGCATGGCCGGGCCGACGACGAGCGAAGCGTCCGCCACCCGCCCGGTGATGACGAGATCGGCGTTTTTGCTTAAAGCGGCGGCGATGGGTTCCGCCCCGAGATACGCGTTCGCGCTGACGACGCGCTCGCGAATGTCCGCCAGCGGTCGCCCGGTATCCAGATTGGCGAACGACTCGCCCTGCGCCAGCAGTTCGTCGAGCCGGGGCAGCAGATCGTCGCCGCTGACAACGGCGATCGATTTCCGCAACCCTCGTCGAGCGAGAATCGCCCCGGCCTGGCGGGCGCAGCCGGCGGGATTCATGCCGCCCGCGTTCGTCACGAGGCGCATGCCGGGCCGGTCGATCCACACCGGCGCCAGCCGTTCGAGCACATCGAGAAAATCCCCGGCATAGCCTTTGTTCGGATCCTTCTGCTTTTGCAGAGCGAGGATCGACATCGTCAACTCGGCGAGATATTCGAGCGTGAGATAATCGAGGGCGCCGTCGCGCGCCAGGAGAATGGGGGCGTCGAGGTTGTCGCCCCAGAAGCCGCAGCCATTGCCGATGCGAAGTGTGTTCATGAAATTCATCATTTCCGGCAATCGCCCGGTTGGCAACATAAAATGACGCCATCGGGCCACGTGACGCCGCGACTCGCGGGTTCACGTCCCACATTCAGGAAGCGTCTCATGCCATTCCCCGGTTTCGTCCGCGTCGCCGCCGCCATGCCGCGGGTTCACATCGCGAACCCCGGCGCCAACGCCGCCGCGGTGCGGCAGTTGCTCGAAACCGCTCAGGAACAGAGCGTTCAAGTCGCCGTCTTTCCCGAACTCTGCCTCACCGGCTACACCTGCGGCGACCTGTTCCATCAGCCGACGCTTCTCGAAGCCGCGTGGGACGCTCTCGAAACGCTTCTGCGGGATAACCCGTATGAAGGCCTCGCCATCGTCGGTCTGCCGCTCGCCGTCGATAGTCAAGTCTACAATGTCGCCGCCGTCATTCAGGGGGAGCACGTTCTGGGCCTGGTGCCGAAATCGTTCCTCCCGAATTATAAAGAATTTTACGAAGCCCGCTGGTTCGCTCCGGGGACGCGGGCGAAGAGTCAATTCGTCACCATTCGCGGCCGCGACATCCCCTTCGGCACGGACTTGCTTTTCGATGGCCGCGCCGACACGCCGCACCTCATCGTCGGCGTCGAGATTTGCGAAGACGTGTGGACGCCGGTTCCGCCCAGTTCCTGGCAAGCTCTCGCCGGGGCGACGCTGCTCGTGAACCTTTCCGCCAGCAATGAAGTCATCGGCAAAGCCGAATATCGTCGCGGCCTGGTCGTCAACCAATCGGGCCGCTGCCTGGCAGGATATGTTTATGCAGCCAGCGGCGTTCATGAATCGACGACGGACATCGTCTTCGGCGGCCATGGCATGATCGCCGAGAATGGCGCCCTCCTCGCCGAAGCCACGCGCTTCGAACGCGAACCTTCGCTCCTGGTTCAAGACGTCGATCTCGCTCGACTCGAACACGAACGCTGGAAAATGAACACGTTCGGCGAATCGCAGCCCGCGGGATACGCCTTGGATTGGACGCACGTCCCGTTCAACGTACTGCCCGAATCGACCGATCTCATCCGTCCCATCGACCCGCACCCGTTCGTGCCCAGCGCCCCGGAGACGCTGCGCCAGCGCTGCGAAGAAATCTTCCACGCTCAGGTCGCCGGGCTGGGGCGCCGGCTCGAACATCTCGGATCGCAGAAGCTGACTCTCGGCGTCAGCGGCGGCCTCGATTCCACCCTGGCGCTGCTCGTCGCCTGCAAAACGCTCGACCGCCTCAAGTTGCCGCGGACGCTGCTGCACGCCTTCACGCTCCCCGGTTTCGGCACGACCGCCCGCACCCTCGCCAACGCCCGGCAACTGATGACGCTGCTGGAAGTGACGCCGCGGGAGGTCGACATTCGCGCCCTGTGCCTTGAAGAGATGCGCGCCGTCGGCCATCGCCCCTTTGGCGTCGACCTGGCGAACCTCTCCGTCGACGAACTCTCCGAACAACTCCGCCATCTGCCTGCCGAGCATCGCAGCGATCTGATCTTCGAAAACATCCAGGCCCGCACGCGCACGCACATCCTCATGAACCAGGGATTCGCCATCGGCACCGGCGACCTTTCGGAACTCGCCCTGGGATGGTGCACCTACGGGGGCGACCACATGAGCATGTACAACCCCAACGTCAGCATTCCCAAGACGCTGGTGAAGTTTCTCGTGCAATGGGCCGCCGACAATGAATTCACCGGCCCCGCCCGCACGACGCTGCTCGATGTGGTGGCGACGCGTATCTCGCCCGAGTTGCTGCCGACTTCCGCGACCGGCGAAATCGTGCAAGAAACCGAATCGGTCGTGGGCCCTTATGAGCTGCACGACTTCTTTCTGTTTCATTTCCTCCGCTATGCCGCTCCGCCGGAGAAAATCTTGTTCCTGGCGGAGCGAGCCGCGTTCGATACGCCGTACACTCCCGAAGACATCGAGAAATGGCTGCACGTCTTTCTGCAGCGGTTCTTCGCGAATCAGTTCAAACGCTCCTGCCTCCCCGACGGCCCGAAAGTCGGCACCATCAGCCTCTCGCCCCGCGGCGATTGGCGCATGCCCAGCGACGCCCAGGCCAAAGCCTGGCTGGAGCGGACGCGTTAAAAAGCGGAAGTTTGTAGGGTGGTTTGAGCGGAGCGAAGCCCACCGAAAGGCGTTGAACGGTTTCCCATTTGCAGATTTCGAAACGTGGGAAGCGTCGGAACCTTTTGGTGGGCTTCGCCTCCGGCTCAACCCACCCTACGGAAATCCTGGGAGTCGAACCATGGCGAACGTTCTTCTGGGCATCACCGGTTCGGTGGCGGCGATTTATACGCCCGCGTTGGCGAGCGAATTGCGGCAGGCGGGGCATGCCGTCAAAGTTTTGACGACGAAAGCCGCCAGCTATTTCTTCGACGCCAGCGCCGTGGCCGATCTCATTCGCGATGAAGACGAATGGCCTGGCGAACGCTACCGGCGCGGGGATCCCGTTCTGCATATCGAGCTACGCCGCTGGGCGGATGTTTTGGCGATCGCGCCGCTCGACGCCAACACACTCGCAAAACTCGCCCTGGGAATCACCGACAATTGTTTGACATGCGTCTATCGGGCGTGGGATCGGAACAAGCCGATCGTGTTGGCCCCGGCGATGAATACCTTGATGTGGGAGCACCCGGCAACCGCTCGGCATCTCAAGCAGATTCAGGAAGACATGGGACGCGTCGTCGTGGCGCCGCCGCAAGTGAAGACGTTGGCGTGCGACGATGTCGGGATGGGGGCGATGGCGTCGCATCGGGACATCGTGGCGGCGATCTGACCGAGGTCGCTGCGAAGCCGGCGCCCTGTCTTCTCCAGCCAGGCGGCGATCTTTTCCAGGTTGTCCTTGTATTCGGCGGCGTCGCAGGACGGTTCCTGACGTACCTTTTATCCGTGCGAAGGCTGCGCGACCAATGTCTCGTCCACCCGAGGCCAAGAAGATTTGGCGGCTACCGAGACTTTTCCGCCAAACGTTCGCGGAGGCGGGCGAGTAGAATAGTCTTGGAGATCTGGCCCGGTTTGGCGGACGAGGGATTCTCGGCTGCGGGCTCGGTCGCGGGGATGCTGCCGGTTGCCGGTTCGGGGGTCTCCGCCAGCGGTTTGATCGGTTTGACGAGGGGAGCCGGAATGCCGGGAGCGCCGAGGGGAATGGCCTGATACTGCAGGGCCGGGGCGGCGAATTCGGGGACCGGCTCCTTGAAGATGGTCATGACCTCTTCTTCGGACATCTTCTTGTTGAATCCGAGAAAATCGATCTGGGCATAGGCGCAGATGATGGTGCGGCCCGTATCCATGGTGCCGGCGGTGCGAGCGCGGAGGACCATGAAATCGCGTTCCAGCTTGAAAATCTGCTGAACGACGAGTTCCGCCCCCGTCACGGTCACGATCGAAATCGCATCGCGGTAGTCCGGCGGGATTTGTTGGAGAACATGCAACCAAACAGCGTCAATCATTCCAGGCACCGGGCAGAGGACAGAGGGGACAGTCACCCAAGCCTAGCTCATGATTGAGCCCGCGGGAGAGAATTCCGACCGCCCCATGGCCCCAACGACGCCGCATCGAGGTTTGACATCATGAAAATCGTACTCGCATTGGTTTTCCTTGGAATCGTTTTGCTCGTTGGCCTGCAAGCGCGGCCCACGGCTCTCAAAGAAAGGACCGGAACCCCCATGGGCGATAAAGTGGTCAAGACGGACGAAGAATGGAAAGCGATCCTCACACCTGAACAGTATCAGGTGACGCGCAAGAAGGGGACCGAATGCGCTTTCACCGGAGCCTACTGGAACACGAAAGAGGAAGGCGTTTTCGTTTGCGTGTGTTGCAATCAACCGTTGTTCGACACGAAAACGAAGTTCAATTCCGGCACCGGTTGGCCGAGTTTCTTCAAACCGGCCAAGGACGAGAACATTTCGACCGTCTCCGACGGCAGCCACTTCATGCGCCGCACGGAAGTCTTGTGCAGCCGATGCGACGCTCATCTGGGACATGTTTTCGAAGACGGCCCCGCGCCGACGGGCCTGCGTTATTGCATCAACTCGGCCTCGATTCGGCTGGAAAAGAAGGAGCCTTAAGCGGCGGCGTCACGCGTTCGGATCTCGCCATGGAGGTCCGAACCGGTTCGTTTTGGCTGTTTTTTTTTGCCCATCTTGCCATGTTCCCTGCCTATTTCCCGGAAATTGCCACGGGGCTCAGCTTGGGCGGGCGTTGTGCCGATGATGAAGAGGCGGGAACTCGCCTGCGGTTGCTTTTCCTGGCTGTTCCGCTATAGTTCGGGGTTTAGGCGAGTTGGAAACTTGCCCCTCGAAGGGTCGACGCAAGGATGCGCCCCATGTCGTTTCTCGTTCATTATCCCGATGCCGGGCCGACCGATTGGCTCGCTTACGCCCGCGAAATTTTGCGCGGCGAGGCGGCGGCCTTGGAGCTCGTCGCGCAGCGCCTCGATGGTTCGTTTCTCAAAGCGGTCGACAAAATTCGCTGCTGCCCGGGCCGCGTCTGTCTCACCGGCACCGGTAAGTCCGCGGATGTCGGCCAGAAGATGGCGGGCACGCTCAACTCGACCGGCACCCGCGCTTATGTGCTCGACGCCACCCGTGCCGTGCATGGCGACCTCGGCATGCTGCATCCCGACGATCTCGTACTCGCTCTTTCGCACAGCGGCGAGAGCGAAGAGATCGTGCGTTTGCTGCCGTCGCTGCGGATGCTCGCTCATGGCGTGATCGGTCTCACAAGCAATCCGCACAGCACCTTGGCGCTGAAGGCCGACATCGCTCTCGCTTACGGCCCGCTCGACGAAGTTTGTCCCCTGGGCCTGGCCCCCAGCACCAGCACCACGGCCATGATCGCGATCGGCGACGCCTTGGCGTTTGTCCTTTCCAAATCGCGCGAGTTCACGAAAGAAGACTTCGCCCGCTTTCATCCCGCGGGGAGCCTGGGCCGGCGCCTCGTCAAAGTCGAAGCGATGATGCGCTCGGGCTCCGAGCTGCGGCTCGCTCCCGCCGCGACCAACGTCCGCGATGTCTTCGCCCAAACGCAACGCTCAGGACGCCGCACGGGAGCGGTCATGCTCGTCGACGATCTGGGCCGACTGCAAGGGATTTTTACCGATAGCGATCTGGCGCGGCTCTTCGAACATCGCCGCGACGGCGCGCTCGATCGACCCATCGCCGAAGTCATGACCCCGGCGCCTCTGACAATCCCGCTCGGCACGCGCGTGGCCGACGCCGTCGAACTGATGAAGCGCCGCAAGATCAGCGAACTTCCCGTGATCGACGGAGCCGGCCGACCGATCGGGATGGTCGATATCACCGATGTCATTGGATTGATCTCCCGCGAGGAAGCGGAGCAGATTGCGAAAGTGGCGTAAACCGCGACGGTCGAGCCCGAAGAGAACAGCCATGGCCAAGATGACGCTTCCGCGCCGCTGCCAACCGATCGAGGCGATCGTCCTCGATGTCGACGGCGTCTTGACCGACGGCGCGATCATCTACACCGACCGCGGCGAAGAGATCAAAGCGTTCCACGTGCGCGACGGCTCGGGCCTCAAGTTTTGGCAGCAAGCCGGCAAAAAGGCGGCCATCATCACGGGCCGGCGCTCGGAAATCGTCGTACGCCGGGCTCTCGAATTGGGGCTCAAGCCCGTGGTGCAGGGAGTCGATGACAAGCTGGCGGCTCTCGAGAAGATACTGAAGGATTGGAAGCTGACCCCCGACGCGATTTGCTACATCGGCGACGATCTGCCCGACCTGGCGCCGATGCGCGATGTCGGCCTCGCCGTCGCCGTCGCGGATGCCTGTCCCGAGGCGATTGAAGACGCTCACTACGTGACCGCAGCGCGGGGCGGTCAAGGCGCGGTGCGGGAAACGATCGAATTGATCATGAAAAGCCAGGGCGTTTGGGACGATCTCGTCACCCAGTATCGAGGCGAATGACCAAGCCGTGTGGACGCCGAGACGATTCCTGATTTACTTCGTGGCCTTGATCGGCTGCATGACCGCCTTTGTCGCGGTGTGGATCCTCGTTCCCATCGATAATCTCGCTCCGCTGCCGCCGCACTATTTCGCCGGCCCTCCCGGCAAACCGATTCAGCCCAACGATCGAACCACGGAAACCAATCTGCAAATCATCCGGGCGTTCGGCATCGGCTGCGAGGAATTCAACCGTCGAAGCAAGATTTGGCTGCCCGCGAAGGGAGTTGTCCTTACCATCAACAACTTCGAAATCGAGCCCGACGGCCGCGTCAAACTCTCCCCTTTCAGCGTCGGCTTGTTCCCCAAGAATTTGGGCGAGCAGCGTTATCCCGAGATTCATACGATCCAGTGCGAATACGCCATTCTGACGCTCGATCGTCCCGTCACCAGCCTCATGGAGCTGAACGGCAAAGGCAAAGTCGTCGGCGTCGAGTTGGGCGGCGACAAGGGCGTCAAGATCACGAACAACCGCAAGAGCCAGGAAAAGAACGACGACCTCGAACTGTACGTCACCGAGGGGAAACTGTTCTACGAAGATTCCCGCAATCTCATCTGGACGAACGGTTTCGTCAAACTTCTCGACACGCAGAGCAAACCGCTGCCGACCCAGGTGACCGCCGTCGGCATGGAAGTCGCCCTGAATAAGGACGTCAGCCCCAATCGCAAGAAGAGCGATATGCCGAAGAAGGACCCGACCAAGAAGAACGACGGCGTCAGCGGCGTCGAAAACATCACGCTTCTCTCGAACGTCGACATGCACCTTTACACCGACGCCCGCTCCGGCTTTCTGACCGGCCCCGATGAGCTTGCGAAGAAG
>JBAXFO010000051.1:0-12433 GCA_037139885.1 Planctomycetota bacterium | reverse complement strand
GGGCGCACGGAGCTGGCGGAAACGCTGTTCGGCGTGAGGCCGCGGACGACGGGGAGCATTGAGATCGACGGGCAAGTGCGCAACATTCGCCGACCGAGCGACGCGATCGCCGCGGGAGTTTTCCTGGTGCCGGAAGATCGGCGCGTCGAGGGGTTGATTCTCAGCGACAGCGTCAAGCGCAACATCAGCCTGCCGATTTTAGGATTGGTGAGCTGGCTGGGGTTGGTGTCGGGGCGGCGGGAAAAGGCGAAGGCTCAGGAGATGTCGGACAAGATGCACGTGCGCACGCCGAGCGTGAATCAAGAAGTCGGCCTGCTCTCGGGCGGCAATCAGCAGAAGGTGGTGCTCGGGAAATGGCTGGCCCGGTCGCCCCGGCTGTTGATTCTGGACGAGCCGACTCGCGGCATCGATGTCGGCGCCAAGAGCGAAATCTACAGTCTGATGGACCAACTGGCGGGCGAAGGCGTGGCGATTCTGATGATCACCAGCGATCTCGAAGAAGCGCTCGGCATGAGCGATCGCGTGCTTGTGCTGCACGAGAGCCAGCTTGCCGGGGATGTGCCGCGCTCGGGGCTGAGCGAGGAAGCGATCATGCAATTGGCGACCGGCGGAGGAGCGGCATGAACAAGTTGCTCGGCATTAGCGTGTTTTTGGTCGTCTTGTATGGGGCGCTGCTGCTGTCGGATCCGAGCGCGGGTTCCTATCGGAACCACTTCAACGTCGGCCAACGCATCGGGCTTTATGGCGTGTTGACGCTGGCGGCCGCGCTGGTGATCGTCACGGGAAACATCGATCTATCGATGGGTTCGGTGGTCGGTCTGTGCGCCACGATCACGGGTTTGATGCTGATGAGCCCCGAGTGGCGAATCGGTTCCGGCGCTTATTCGTGGTCTTTGGCCGTGCCCGATCCGACTGTCCGTTTGGCGCTCACGATTCCGACGGTTCTTCTCCTGGGAATGCTGATCGGCTTGATCCATGGACTCCTGGTGACGTATCTGCGCGTGCAGGCGTTCATCGTGACCTTATGCGGCATGTTCGTCTATCGCGGCCTGGCTCGCTGGGCGACGAACGATCAGAACACCGGGCTCTCCAGCGCATTTCCCGAAGAGAAGAAATGGCTGCTCGACGGCATTCTCGGCGCGCCGACGCACCTGGTCATCTTGTTCGTCTTGCTGGCGGCGGCGGGGGTCTTTTTGCACATCAGCGTCTTTGGCCGTTATTTCTACGCGCTGGGCAGCAACGAACGGGCCGCCCGTTATTCGGGCATCTCGGTCAATTTTTACAAGATCCTCGCGTTCGTTCTCTGTTCGACGCTGACGGCGTTTTACGCGATCCTCTGGACGTTTACCTACAACTCGGTCCAGCCTTCGGGCGCGGGGAGCATGGATGAACTCTACGCCATCGCGGGCGCGGTGCTCGGCGGCTTCAGCCTGCGCGGCGGCGACGGGAGCGTCATCGGCGTCTTGATCGGGGCGTGCATCATCCACATCTTGCCGAACATGACGGCGATGTGGGGCGTTTCGAACACGCTCGAACCGGTCGTTATCGGCCTGGCGCTGCTCGTTGGGGCGACAGTCGATGAACTGCTGCGGCGCCGGCGCGCGACGAAGAAAGCGTAAGTATCGACAATTCGTTTTGGCGCGTTCGCGGCTCTCCGCAGGAGAGCGCTGACGTCACGCCCACACGGCAGACAAAAAGCGCTCGGGCTGCCGGGATGTCAATCGCTGCCGAGCGAACGTGTTGGCCTGAGGCACCGCGTCAACGCTCTCCTGCGGAGAGCCGCTAACATCCGTTCCCCGGCCATCTCTCCGCCCCGCACGCTTGATTCGTCCCGCATCGCTCCTAATAATGACGTCATGAACGATACCCCCTCGAACGCCTCGAAGCCGCTTTCTCATCCCGTCGATCTCGACCGCATCGCCCGGGCTGTGCGCGAAATCTTGATCGCCGTCGGCGAAGATCCCGATCGTGAAGGCTTGCAAGAAACGCCCCAGCGCGTGGCGCGCATGTACGACGAAATCTTCAACGGCCTGCGGAAGGACCCGGCCGCGGTGCTCCGTAAGACGTTTACGGAAAAATACGACGAAATGGTGCTCGTGAAGGACATTCAGTTCGAAAGCATGTGCGAGCATCATTTGCTGCCGTTCTTTGGGAAGGCTCACATCGCGTATGTGCCGCGGGGCAAGATCGTCGGGCTTTCGAAGCTGGCCCGCGTCGTCGAGATTTTGGCGAAACGGCCGCAAGTGCAGGAACGCATGACCGAGACCATCGCCGATCTGGTGATGGGGGAATTGAACGCCAAGGGGGTCGGCGTCGTGCTCGAGGCGGCCCATACGTGCATGTCGATTCGCGGCATCCGCAAGGCGAACGCTCTGTGCACCACGAGCGCCATGCGCGGCATCTTCAAAGACAACCTTTCGACACGCTCCGAGTTCATGGCCCTGGTCGGCAAGGGCTGAGCGATGGTGACGATCTTCTGCCTGCGTTTGGCGCTCGGCATGGTCGCGCCGATGATGATCCTGCCGGCGCAGGTCGTGCCGCCGCGGTTCTTTCGCGTGCAGTTCTTGACGGCCCTCGCCTTGCTGGTCATCGGCGTCGTCCTCTCAGGCTCGACGGGGGCGCTGGTTTTAGCCCTGTTCGCGGCCTCGATCGTCGTGTGCCTCGTCGGTTCCATCGTCTGGCATACCGACGAAGCGCCCTTCGGACGGCTTCTCTTTTTCGCCGGCACGGGGTTGATCGCGGGCACGCTCGGCATGCTGCGGCTGGGTCAAGACGACTCCCCGACATGGCTGTTCGTCGATGATCTCGCCTCGGCTTTGATGCTCGGTTCGGCGATCTCGGCGATGCTCATGGGACATTCGTATCTCATCGCTCCGGCGATGTCGCTGTCGCCGCTCAATCGCATGCTGGGGTTGCTGGCGGCGGCGCTCGGCGTGCGGGCGGGGCTCGCGTGTCTGGGGTTGTCGTGGTGGACGCGTCTTTCGCCGTCCGCTACGCTGGACAGAGAGACCGTTCTCTGGTTGGCGGCCCGCTGGGTCCTCGGCCTGCTGTTTCCGCTCGGCCTCGCGTGGATGGCCTGGGAGTCGGCCCGCATCCGTTCCACGCAGTCGGCCACCGGGATTCTTTACGTGGTCACGGTTCTGGTCTTTCTGGGAGAGCTCCTCAGCATGTTGCTGGCGGAGAAGTTCGGCTTTCCGATGTGAGCGTGACGTCTTGCGATTTGTCCCACGAAAGGCGAGGTTTTGTGAACGTTTTGTTTGCCTGTCCGACTTGTGAAGCGCCGGCCCGAACCACGCTCGATCGTCCCAGCGATTGGCAGTGCCCGCAATGCGATCATCGCCAACATTTCGAAAAGGCCGATCCCGCTCTGCCGGCGTGCGCCGTGTGCGGCAATCACGAGCTTTACAAGCAGAAAGACTTTCCGCACCGCTTCGGCCTGATCCTGCTCATCCTCGCGTTCGCGGCTTCGATTTATACCTACGGCTGGTATGAAAAGTGGCTCACTTACGCCATCTTGATCGGCACGGCGCTGTTCGATGGAGCTCTCTATTTGTGGGTGGGCGACGCGCTCGTTTGCTACCGCTGCGGCTCGTATCACAAAGGCTTCAAACTCGGAGCCGAGCGCCTGCCGTTCGAAATCACGATCGGCGAACGCTATCGCCAGGAACGCATGCGCAAGGACCGGTTGAAAGCCAAGGCCGATGAGGCGAAGCGTTGAGAGCGGGTTTGTGACGGCGCGAGCGAGTCATTTTCGCAAATCGAACGCAGCGACCGAATCGCCGTCGCGAGCGAACAAGATCCCCCCTGCCAGAGCCGGATGCGCTCGCACCGGCGCCGCGTCGAAGACTTTCGCCCGGGCCAGCTCCCGATATTCTTTGCCGCTTGGTTCGGCGGCGACCAGGTCGCCCTGTTCCGTGAGCAGGTAAAGCGTGCCGCCGGCGAGGATGATGCTGGCGCACCCGAAACGCTCCTTGCTCCAGAGCGTCTTGGGGCCATTCGGATCGACGCAGCGCAAGCGGGCTCCCGTTTCCTGCCGGCCATCGATGCCGTAAAGCAGCCCGTCATGGACGACGCAGGTGTTGTAATGGTTCGACATCGCGTCCTCATCGGTCCAGAGCACGTCCGCTCCGCCTTTTTTGAGCTTGAGGAGCGCCGAGCCGGTTTCATAGCTGCTCGAAATGAAAACGCGATCGCCGCCCAGCAACAGAGGAACCGCGGCATTCACCGACGCATCGTTGCGGGCGCGCCAGCGCTTTTGAAACGAGACCGCCCCCGTCTTCGGATCGATGAGCACGATCCCTTCGCGCGTGAAAAAAATGGCCGTCGGCGTTTGCTCGATGGCGGCGATGATGGGCGAGGAATAGCTGGCGGCGTCGCTGGTCGCACGCCAGAGTTCCTTGCCGTCTTCGAGCCCCAGAGCGACGATGCCCGCCGTTTTCGCCCCGACGTTCACGAGCACGGAATCGCCGAAAATGATGGGGGACGTGCCGACGCCGAAAAAATTCTTCGGCGTCTTGTATTCGGTCGACATGGCCTTCTGCCAGCGTTTCGCTCCGGTCGCCAGATCGAGGCACGTGAGGATCCCATCGGCTCCATAGGTGATGACTCGATCCATCGCGATCGATGGCGTCGCGCGCGGTCCGTTACCTTTGCCGTAATCGTCTTCGTAATCGCATGGATACGCGAACTTCCACAGCGTCTTGCCCGTGAGCGGCGCGACGCATTCGACGATCTCATTGGGGCCGTCGCGATGAAAGAGAATGCAGCGCTCGCCGACAACCACCGGCCCGGAATAGCCCGCGCCGATTCCGCGCTTCCAAAGCCGGGGCGGCCCCTCTTTGCCCCATGTCCGCACCAACCCCTTTTCGGCGCTCACGCCGTCGCGCGTGGGGCCGAGAATGTGGGGCCAGTCATCCGCTCGAACCGGGAGCGCCAGGCAGACAAGTCCGAGGATCGCTGAGAGTCGCATGGTTGCCTCGTGAAACGGAAAAACGGATCACTCTTTGACGCAACGAAAGCCGAGCGTGTCGTCCTTCTGATCGGCCTTCGCATGATGGCGATGAGCGGAACGCGACGCCTCGGCCGGAGCGCTCCAGGCGCCGCCGCGGATGACCTTGTCGCTGTCCTTGGCGCCGGCGAACGGACGGCCATCGGTCGTCGCCTTGTCGTAGTTGGGGGCGTAATCGTCCTGCACCCATTCCCAGTTGTAGCCGTGCATGTCGAAAAGGCCCCATGGATTCGCCTTCTTCTGGCCGACGGGGGGATCGAAGCCCTTGGAGTTGCCGTTGTACCAACCGAACTGGGCCAGGGCGCCGACATCGTCGCCGAAGGACCAGGCCGACTTTGTCCCCGCCCGGCAGGCGTATTCCCATTCGGCCTCGCTGGGCAGACGAATCGTTTCCGTGGCGCCGATCATTTTGCCCGCGCGCAAAATTTCGGTCGCCTTGGCGCAGAAGGCGACGGCGTCGTGCCACGTGGTCAGTTCGACGGCGTTGCGCGGCCCTTTCCATTTGCTCGGATTCACGCCCATCACGACCTGATAAAGCTCCTGGGTCACCTCATTTTTGGCGATGGCGAACGACTTCGTCAGCGTCACGTCGTGAACGGGCTGTTGATCGGCCGCCTCCTTCGAGCCCATGAGGAAGGAACGGGGATAGGGATCGGTCCCCGGCGTCAGTTTGACGAACTCGTCGACAAAGAGTTTGAGGATTTCTTGTTTTCGCGGCAGGGGATCAAATTTCTCGGGAGCCGCCAGGGACAGGCTGGCGGCCGCGATCACGAGCGCTAAAGTTGCTGCCAAGGTTTTCATGGTGGACCTCATCAAAACGAAACGTACGACAAGCGATGCTTCACTCATAAAAGCTGCGGGGGCGTGGCACAAGAGAAAAGTTTCCCCTCGCTTGCCGATCGGAGGCGCTCCAGGGAGAGCCGGAATCGACGGAAGCGGGCGCGCAAACTTTGCTCTGCCGTAGCCCGATCCTATAATTGGGATGAAGAACGCGGGCCGCGGAACTCCCGCGACCGCACAGCGAAGGTGACGCGTGATCGATTACCGCAACTTCCGTAATACCGATCCGCCCCACATTGTGGAGCTATGGAACACCTCGCTTCCCAATCGCGGCGCCGTGTCGTTGCGCGGCAGCAACCTTCTCGAACGCCATGTCTTCGCCAAGCCGTTCTTCGATCCGGCGGGCGTCGTTCTCGCCGAGGAGAACAATCAAGTCGTCGGCTACGGACATTTCGGCGGCTGCCAATCGCCCGACGCGACCGAGGTTCATGGCGTCGTCTGTGCGCTGGCGGTCAAGCCGAGCCATCGGCGCCGCGGCATCGGTTCGCAGATTTTGTATCGCGGCGAAGAATACCTCTTGCAGCGCGGCGCCAAACAGATTCTCGGCGGGGGGCACGGCGCTTTGAGCCCGTTTTACGCGGGAATCTACGGCGGCAGCGATAGCCCCGGCTTTCTCAAAAGCGACGCCGCCGCCGAGCCGTTCTTTAAGCGGCGCCGCTACGGCGTTCAAGAGACGATCCTCGTTTTGCAGCGCAAGCTCGAAGCCCCCCTCAAAACTCCCGATCCCCGTTTTTGCACGCTGCGCAATCGCTTCAACATCATCATGGGCTCGCCGCGGACGCTCGGCGGTTGGTGGGAGGAATGCACGCTCGGCTGCCTGGAGCCGATCGAATTCGTCGTCGAGGATCGCGAAAAAAACGAACTGGTCGGCCGGGCGCTGGTCTGGGAGATGGAAGGCTTCAGCCAACGCTGGGGCAAGCCCGCCATCGGCATTCTGAACTTCACCGTGCGCGAAGACTATCGCGGCCAGGGCCTCGGCAAACTCCTTATGACACACGTTCTACGGCAGATCCAGGAACAGTTCTTCGAAGTGGTCGAGATTCAGATTTCCGAAAAAAATCTCGTCGCTCTGAGTCTGCTGCGCGGCCTGAACTTCGAGACGGTCGATCGCGGGCAGATTTACGCCAAAGCGATGATCGAGACCTGAGAAACGACAGCCGGCGCGCAAGCCGGTCTCGTCACAGACCAACACCCGAGGTAAACCATGGCGAGCGCTTACGACGCGATCATCATCGGCGGCGGACACAACGGCCTCGTGACCGCTTGTTACCTGGCCCGGGCGAAATGGAAAGTCCTGGTGCTCGAACGCCGCCCCATCGTCGGCGGCTGCGCCGTCAGCGAAGAGACCTTTCCCGGCTTTAAAGTCTCGACGGCCGCGTACGTCAACAGCCTCTTCAGCCCCGAAATCATTCGCGACTTGCGCTTGAAGGACTACGGCTTCGAGCTCGTCGAACGCAATCCTTCGTCGTTTTCGCCGTTTCTCGATGGCCGGTCGCTGACGCTCGGGCCCGATCGCGACTCGAATTTGCGCGAGATCGCCAAGTTCAGCAAGAAGGACGCGGAGAATTATCCCAAATACGAAGCGATGCTCGAACGCGTCGCGACCGTGATCGAGCCGACGCTCACGATGACGCCGCCGAATCTTTTAAAGCCCGGCATCGGTGGGGCGTGGAAGATGCTGCAACTGGCGCGTTCGTTTCAAAAGCTCGGCGCCGGCATGGGCGAGGCGATTGAAGTGCTCACCGGCGCCGCCCGGCCGATTCTCGATCGCTGGTTCGAATCCGAAGAATTGAAGGCGACTCTCGCGACCGACGCCATCATCGGGGCCTTCGCCGCTCCCTCGATGCCGGGCACGGCCTACGTGCTTTTCCATCACGTCATGGGCGAGACCAACGGCAAACGGGGCGTGTGGGCGTATGTCCGAGGGGGCATGGGAGGCTTGACTCAGGCTCTCGCCAAGGCGGGCAAAGATCTCGGCGTCGATATCCGTACGGATGCCGACGTCGGCAAAATTCTCGTCGAGAAGGGAGCCGCGGTCGGCGTCGCGCTCAAGAACGGAACCGAGTTTCGCGCCGCGCGCGTGGCGAGCAATCTCGATCCGCACCAGACGTTTGAAGTGATGCTCGACAAGCAATGGTTGCCGGCCGACTTTCGCGAAGCGATCGCGCGCATCGATTACAGCAGCGCCGCCCTCAAGATCAACCTCGCTCTTTCGGAGCCGCCCCGCTTCACCGCTTGCCCCGGCAGCGGCGTCGGTCCGCAACATCATGGCACGATGCATTTCGTTCCCGATCAAGATTACATCGAACATGCCTACGACGACGCCAAGTATGGCGTTCCCTCGAAGAACCCCGTCATCGAATGCACGATGCCGTCGTCCGTCGATCCGACCGTCGCTCCGGCCGGCAAGCATGTGATGTCGATGTTCGTGCAGTATGCTCCTTACAAATTGAAGGAAGGGCACTGGGATCAAGTGAAGGAGACGTTCGCCGATCGCTGCATCGACATCGTGAATCAATATGCCCCCAACTTCAAGAACTCCGTGATCGCACGCCAGGTGCTCTCGCCGCTCGATCTCGAACGGCTGCTGAACCTGACGGGGGGCAATATCTTCCAGGGATCGATGGCCCTCAACCAACTCTTCATCTCGCGCCCCGTCATCGGGCACACCGACTATCGGACGCCGGTCAAGGGACTTTACCTGTGCGGAGCCGCGGCTCATCCCGGCGGCGGCGTCATGGGCATCGCCGGGGCGAATGCGGCACGCGAGATGTTGAAACGTTGATGGCGCGGTCAAAGCCGCCGGCCTCACTCGGGATCGACGAACAGATCTTTCCAGCGCACGACGCTCGGCAGATTGATGTAGTCATCCGTCCAGGCGCGCACGCCCGGCGTCGGCGCGAGCGGTCGCCAGCGGCGGTTGCCGATCGCTTCTTTGACGTCCGCCGCATCACGCGCCAATAATCCCCACCACGACGCCAATCGTCCGGCCTTTGCATCGTCCGCCGAAACCGGCCAGCCATCGGGATCGCTGCGCCAGGCGTGCCAACCATCGGTCGTCATGGCCGCCAGGATCGGGAACAGATCGAGATAACGGTTCGAAACATGCACTGCCATCATGCCGCCGGGTTTTAGCCGGGCCGCGTAAATCGCCATCGCCTCGCGGGTCAAAAGATGCGTGGGAATCGAATCGGAGCCGAACGCGTCGATGATCAACAGGTCGAACGTTTCGGTCGAACGGGCGAGTGAAAGCCGCGCGTCCCCCAGAACGATGCGGACATTCCCCTGGCTCTTCGCGAGATACGAAAAGCAGCTTTCCGCGAGACTTTGCACGTCGGGATCGATTTCGAAAAACGTCCAGCTCTGCCCCTTCTGGGCGTAAGCCGCCAACGCTCCGCTGCCGAGTCCGATCACGCCGACGTTCTGCAATCGCCCCGCGGCGTTCAGGCGTTCGATGACCGAAGCGATCGGGCTGCCGCGATGATAATACGCGAGCGGCTCGAGCGGTTCGCGGAGCGATTGTTGGCCGTGAATCGTGCTGCCGTGAATAAGTTCGATGAGGCCGTCTTGCTGAGCGACGCGGTGGACCCCGAAAAAGCTGCGGCGGCGTTCGAGCGTGTCGCCGTGCATGCTGGGATAAACCGCGCCGGTCGCCAGAATGAGCAACAGCGCGAGCGCATACGGCCCCGGCCGCTGCAGCGCGAGCGACGCCAGGAGCGGGATCAGCACGATGACGAGAAAGAACAGGCCCGCGGGAAACTCCAGGAAGCGCCCGAGCAAAACCATCGCAAGACAGCCCAACCCCAGCGCCACGGCGGCGAGCCATTCGATCGACGCCGACGCTCCTTTCGAACGCGCCGTGAAGGGCCGCAACGCGCCGACCGCGACGATCATGAGCGGATACTCGGCGTACGAATCGAGCACGAGCGGCGCCAACAAGACATTGCAAACGCCGCCGAGCGCTCCCCCCAGCGCGATCCAAAAATAGAAGGCGGCGAGTCGATCGGCGGCCGGGCGCGTGGCGGCGAGTTCCCCGTGGCAGAAGAGCGCCAGCCAGGTGAAGCCGAGCAGATGCAGGGCCACGATGATCATGAGCGGCGACGTCGCTTCGTTGAACCAGAGAAACAGCAAAAACAAGATCGCGATCGGCACGTAACGCACGATGACGGCATGCGACACGAGCGGGCGCCGTGCGAAAACGAGCACGAACGTCAGCAAGTAGAGCCCGAACGGAACCACCCAAAGCAGCGGCGCCGAGGCCAGGTCGGTCGTCACATGATTCGTGACGCTCAGCAACAAACTCGACGGCGCCAGCGCGAGCAGAATCCAGCGCACGACCTGTCGGCCGGCAGGACGCGGCGACGCCGATTCCTTCACGGGCACGAGCGTTTCTCTCTTTCGCACCGCCAGAACCGCCGCGACCGCAAGCATGGCGACCAAGGCCGCGAACCCATCGCGCCACAGCGCCGCCTGCTGCGCTCGCGTCCAGTACGGTTCGACGAGCAGCGGATAGGCGAACAGGCCGAGAAAGCTGCCGAGGTTGCTGGCCGCGTAGAGCGAATACGGATCTTCACCTGTCGAGCGCGCGAACCAGATTTGGGCCAGCGAACTCGTGCTGGCGAGCAAGACATACGGCACGGCCAAAGCCGTCGCCAGCGGCTGCAGGGTCCACAGCGCCGGCGACGCGGGAGCGATTTCCGGATCCCGAATCGCGATCGGCAACAGCGCCAGAGCGCCGATCATGGCGAGTAGGTGGCAAAACGCATGCAGCCGAACTCCCAGCCAGCGCGGTCCCAAATGGGCGTAGGCATAGCCGGCGAGCAATCCGGCCTGGAAGAAAACCATGCACGCGTTCCACACTCCCGGCGAGCCGCCCAGATACGGCAACAACATCCGGGCGGCCATCGGTTGCACGAGCATCAAAAGGCTGGCGCTGAGCAGCAAGCAGAGGCTGTAATAAACTCGCAAGCGTACGTTCCTCAACGAAAATTCGGCCGCCGCCGCGCAATTCAAATTGACCGCGAGCGAAGTTGGGCCTTATAGTTCAATATCCTCCCAGCACCATTGGACGAGGTTTCTCGTGGCGAAAAAATCGAAATCCGCAAAGCCCGAAGTGGTCGGTCTCCTCGGCGTCGGCCTCGATCAAGACGATGGCCACAAACGCATCACGCGGGCCGACGATGTCGTTCTCGTCGGCGGCTCGCAAGAAACGCACGAGAAAATGCAGGATGTCGCCATCTATTTCAACGAATCGCTTCAAGAACGCGGCAAGCGCCTGAGCGACACCGAACCGCAAGAAGTCATCGATCTGCTCCTCAGGGCTCTCGACCGCTAGTGCGTCAACCCGTCTGAATTTCGGGCGCGATCGTTGCAGGTAGCCCGACGCGTTAGCAAGGGTTGACGGCATCCCTCGCTGATGCGTCGGGCTACCAGGGATGGCCTCAGACGCACTCGCTTCGCCGGAAAACCTTTCGCCGCACAATCGCACCCGAGATTGCGAAACTTTCGCCCGCGTCTCGGGTATCTCTTTTACACGAGCCAATGGATTCGCCACCGTGTCGGCAGAAGATGCAATCCTGGTGCGGCGCTGCCTCCGGGAAGACTCGGCCGCGATCGAATCGCTGGTCGAACGTTTTCAGGGAGATGTTCTGGGGGTTTGTCTGCGCCTCATGCATCACCGGCACGACGCCGAGGACATTTGCCAGGAAGTCTTCCTGCGTGTGTTTCGCAGCTTGAAGCGTTGGGATCCGACGCGGCCCTTGAAGCCGTGGATCATGAGCATCGCCTTCAATCGCTGCAAGACTTGGCTCGGCCAGCGTTCGCGCCGGCCCGAACCGGTCGATTACTTACACGAAACCGCCGCCAGCCCCGAACGCGAGGAAGCGACCGAACTGGCGAGCGAGATCCAATCCGCCCTGAAAGCGATGCGGCTCGAATATCGCACGGTCTTCGTCTTGTTCCACGAACAAGGTTTGCCGTACGACGATATCGCTGCGGCGGTCGGCAAGCCGGTGGGGACAGTCAAGACCTGGCTGCACCGCGCCCGCCACGAAATGCTGGCTGCTCTCACCAAACGTGGCATGGTGCCCGAGGTCGATCATGAATTGTCGTGAGTGTCAGGACTGGTTGCAAAGCTGCCTGGACGAGGGCCGGATCGATGTCCGCGCGGATGTGCGCCCCCATCTCGCCGCTTGCGAGTCATGCCGCCGCGACCTGGCCGCCGCCCGCGTCTTGCTCGCCGGTCTGGCGAGCGCTCCGCGAACGAATTCGTCGAAGTGGTTGCAGGCGAGCATCACCGCCGCCGTCGCCGCCGATCGCGGCAAACGCCGCCGCCGTTCCGCCTATGGCTGGGTCGGGACCTTGCTCCTCACCGCGGCCGTGCTGGCGCTCTTCTTCATCGGCATGTTCCCGGCCTCGGTCCACAAGCCCAAATCGAACGCGGTCGCCAAAATTCCCGAGTCGGCGAAAGCGAAGGAAGCCAACGCCGAGCTGACGCAGCGCGCCGAGGACGCCCAGAAAGCCGTCGCCGCCCTGACGCGTTCCGTTACGGAAAAAACGAAGTCCCGGCTCAACGTCTTCCTCCCC
>JBAXFO010000050.1:0-12440 GCA_037139885.1 Planctomycetota bacterium | reverse complement strand
CGTGGTGCGGTTCGACGGCGATCACGGTTACGTTCTTCTTCTTGCAGGCGTCGACGAGGCGGGCGAGTTGATTCGCGTCGGCCTCCACTCCCGGTCGCGGCTGAATGCTGTCGACGAGATCGAGCCCGAAGCCGTCGGCGAAATAACGCAGCGATTCGTGCATGGTGATGAACGATTTCGATTTCTTGTCTTTGAATTGCTCGTGACCGTAAGCTTCGAGGGCCTTCAGCTTGTCGATGTACGCGGCGGCGTTCTTGGCGAATTCTTCCTTGCGGGCGGGATCGGCTGCGGCGAATTGACTGGCGATGATTGCGACCATCGCTTGCGCTTGTTTGGGGCCAAGCCAAACATGCGGGTCCATTTCGCCATGGTGATGATGATCGTGCCCCTCTTCGTGAACGTGAGGGGCCATCTTCACAAGGAGCTTGGGATCGAGCGCATCGCCGACCGCGACCAAATTCACCTTCTTCGACCTCGCCAAACGCATGAGACGGCGAATGAAATCTTGCTCCAGGCCCAGGCCGTTGATGAGAAATAGATCGGACCCGGCCACTTTGTGCGTGTCGTTTTCGGTCGCTTGATATTCGTGCGGCCCCGTGCCGGTGAGCAAACATTGCACGCGCGCCTTGTCGCCTGCGACATTGGCTGCGAACGAATGGAGCGGCGGAAAGACTGCAAGCGCTCGCGTCTGCTCCGCCGGAGTCTTCGCCCACGGATCGGGAGCCGCCGAGCAGCCGGCGAAAGCGAGGAGGGCCAAAAGACAAAAGCGACCAGTCATCAGCCGATCCCAGGATGGTTAGACAGAGTTATACCGTTTGATTGTAGCAGGGAGGACAAGCCTTGGCGAGAGTTCAACTCACCGGTTTTCGAACAGTCCTGCGTTCGAGCAACATCGGCCGCAGCTCTCCCGCGAGAAACACCGACCCGGCCACGCAGATCATATCGTCGGCCCCCGCCATGGCCAAAGCCTGAGCCAACGCGGCCGCGGGATCGCTGGCGCCGTGAGCCTGGCAGGTCGTTCCCATCGGCATCCATTCGAACAACCGCTCCACTTCCACGGCTCTTGGGTTGCTGCCGAACCGCGTGAAGATGACATCGCCAAACAGCGGCGTGAGCAGGGCCAACATGCCGGCGATGTCTTTGTCGCGGCTACCGCCAAAAATCAGGATCCGCCGTCCGCGAACGGGAAAGGAATTCAGGATCGCTTCACGCAACGCTTCCGCCGACGCGACATTATGAGCGCAGTCGAGCACCACCAACGGCTTTCGCCCCAACACTTCCAGTCGCGCGGGCCAGGTCACGCCCGCCAGTCCCGCTGCAATGGCGTCGTCGGTGATGGGAACGCCCGCATCGCGAAGGCATTCGATGGCCGCCACAGCCACGGCGGCGTTCGCGGCTTGATGAGCGCCGACCAGATTCAACGCCAGAGCGGGCAACTGGCGTCGCCACGTGGCGATGATGGCGCTGGCGGGCCGATCGGCGTCGTCGATGTGGGCGGGTTCGTGAACGAACGTGAAATCGCGGCCCCTTTCGAAGAGCGGCGAACCGACGTCCGCGCAACGCTTCTCGATGACCTCGCGAGCCGGGGTATCGACGACGCCGCTGACCGTGGGCCGACCCGCCTTCACGATCCCTGCTTTTTCGAACGCGATCTTGGCGACGGTGTCGCCGAGAGTTTCCGTATGGTCGAGGCTGATGCTCGTAATGACGGCGACTTCCGGCAAGACGACATTGGTCGAATCGAAGCGTCCGCCCAGGCCGACTTCGATGGCCGCCCAGTCGACGCGCCGCAATGCGAAGTGCAAGAACCCCAGAGCCGTGGCGATCTCGAAGAACGTCAGCGATTCGTTCAGCGGCGCCGACTCGCCCGGAGCGGGCTCGCACCCGGCGTCGCGAATGTCGTCGAGCCGAGCGATCAATTCCGCCCGGCTCATCGGTTCGCCGTCGACCTGAATGCGTTCTTCGACGCGAACCAGATGAGGCGACGTGAACAGCCCGACGCGATAGCCCTGGGCGCGCAAGATGGCGTCGAGCATGGCCGATGTCGAGCCCTTCCCTTTGCTGCCGGCCAGATGCACGATGCGAAAGCGCCGTTGCGGATCGCCGAGGCGGGCGAGCAGGAGGGCGATATTGCGGAGTTTGAAATCGCCCGAGAGGGGCGTCTTCCGCTCGAAATCGACGCGGCGGTGCCAATATTGAAGAGCCTCGTCAAACGTCATACCACACCGACACGAAGGATGAATTGGAATTGATTTAGCAGGTTCGTGAGAAAGGACAATCGAAAGGGCTCAATGGGCGCCATCGGCGGGTTTGCCGTTGCCGTTGCGGCCTTTGCTCGACTTCGACCGCGCCTTGATCAAAAGATCGCGGAGCTTCTCCTGCCAGATGGCGGGGCGGCTCAAGAGCTCCTTGGAGATGAAGAAATTCGCCCCCGCCTTGCGCAGGGCGCGTAAATCTTCGAGGCGTTGCTCGTGCGAAAAGAGAGCGATGGCGATCTTCGATTTGAGCGTCGTGCGAATCCGTCGGCACAATTCCAGGCCGTCCATTCCCGGAAGGTTCTTGTCGAGCAATACGAAATCGGGGGTTTGCGATTGCAGATAGTCCCAGGCTTCTTCGGCCGTGGTGAACCAGGTGAAATGCAAACCCGAGCGTTGGCCCAACTTCTTGATGATCGTGCCAATCTCGTACATATCTTCAACCAGCAGGATTTGCGTACCTCGGAGCGACGCCGACGACGCCAGCCGCGGGGCCGGGTCGCTCGTCAGTTGCGGCAACACGGCATCGTCGTCGGAGTCCGTGTCGTCCAGGCCGTCGACCGAGGGCCGGGGGAGCGTGAAGAAGAACGTCGAACCTTTACCCGGTTGCGATTCGACCCAGATCTTGCCGCCATGCGCTTCGACGATTTTCTTGCAAATGGCGAGGCCGGCTCCGGTTCCTTCGTATTCCTCTTGCGTGTGCAGCCGGCGGAAGATGCCGAAGATCTGCTGGTGAAACTTGGGATCGATGCCGATGCCGTTGTCGCGAATGAAACAAACGACGTGCCCCTTGTCGGCGTCGGGCTGATCGGCCTGGCCGACGACGAGTCGAGGTTCCGAGCTCGTGTTGTACTTGAGCCCATTGCCCACGAGATTGGCCAGCAACTGCACGACGCGCTGCGGATCGCCCATCACATCGGGCAACGAGCCTTCGCTGACCAGCGTCGCTTGCCGGCGCTGGATGAGATCGGAAAGATCGCGGCGCACGGTCGCCAACGTCTCGTTCAAGTTGAACGATTTCTTGTCGCGCCGGATCTGGCCCGCTTGCCCCAGGCTCAACAGATCGTCGATCAAACGCCCCAACCGGCTGCTCGCCTGGACAAGGTGATTGATGTACTGAAATCCATCCACTCCCAACTGCGCCGCATACTCCTCCGCCAGCATGTGGCTGAACGCTTCGAGAGTGCGCAACGGTTCTTTCAAATCGTGCGACACGACATGGGTGAAATCTTCGAGCTCGGAATTGATCTGGCGGAGGCGGACGTTGGTGCGTTCGAGTTCGTCGCCGCGCGAGCGGAGTTCGTCGGCCAGGCGATTGCGTTCGGTGAGATCGAGAGCGGAGCAGCGCCAGCGTGCGAATTTCCCGTCGTCGTCGGCCGTGGCCGTGGAGCGAATCCAGACATCGACCAAGGATCCGTTCTTATGGCGCCACTGCGTTTTCTGGCCTTCGATGTGGCCAGGGTTCTGAGGAAACAAAGGCTGGCCTGCCTCGGCAGGATGAGCGGGAATGATCTTTGCGTAGAGCTTACCGTGGAGGTCTTCCCGCTGATAACCGAGCGTGTTGAGAAGCGTCTCGTTGAACGTGACGAAGCGGCCTTCGGGATCAAGGCCGAAATACATGACCGGAGCGTTATGGTAAAGATCCCGATAGCTTTGCTTCAAACGTTCGAGATCGAGATTGCTGCGCGACAATTTCGCACGCAGGGCGACGACCTTCGCCGTCTTGCGCGCGAGTCGTTGCGTGAGGGCGTTGGGAACAGTCGCATCCGGGGCGGGAGGCGTTTCGACGATGACAGGTGACGCTTCGGCCACGACTTCGAGCGGAACTTTGATCTCGTCCGGCTTTCGTCGGGAAGTTCGACCGACAAAGAAGGAGACCGTTCCGACGATCGCGCCGAGTCCGGGAACGATCCAGAAACGCGACGAAAGCACATCAAGAGGTTCGTCGAGCAGCAAGACGCCGCCAACCCCGAACATCGCTCCGAGCAAGATCGTGGCCAGAAGTTTCCGAATCGCGGTCTGCATATGGTGAAAAAGGACTCTCCCCCTTTCACCAGCATAGCTTTTTCTACGGAGACTTTTCCAAAATCCTGGCAGAGTCGCGAATTATCGCCTTTGCGAGGTTGGATGCTTGGCGACGTTTCCCGGAAGGAAGCGTGCTGGAGAAAATGCTTCCGCGAAGCGTCGCCAAGCGTTGCGAATCATTTCGAGCCGATCACCCGTTCACCGGCATGCACACCTGTTCAAGCAATTTCTCGCAGCGATCCTGAATGAGGTCCGCGACATTCGGCAACGGCTGCCCCGCGGGGAGCGATTCGTGAGCGGCGGTCAGCCAGCGCGAGAAGCCGTAAAGGACGGAGAAACCTTCGAGCGAGACGGCTTCGAGCCGGGCGTGCGTGCCGGCCTTTTGAGCTTCCTGCCAGGCGGTTTTGCTTTTGCCCGTGAGAGCGATGTCGTCCTCGGGACGCAACAGGATCAAGTGATCGACGACGGCCGGATCGAGCTTCTGGACGGACAGCTTGGTTTCGAGATCGCGTGGCTTGCCGGCTCCGCGGGCCATGAACAGGCCGATGCCGACTTTCCACGGTTGCCCATCGCGGCAGGCCCAGTGAGCGATGGTGATAATTCCGTAAGTCGGATGTTCGCCGAAGGTGAATTCGGGAACGACATGCTGCAGCCGCCACGGGCCGACTTTGACGCCATGCTCGTGGCACGTCTGCAGAAACGCCCCAAGGCCGAGCTGCAATTCGCGGGTGGCTCCGGTGAGCGCCCCTTCGGTCGAGAGTTTTTCGAGAGCGGCTTGCGTTTCGGTTTGCCAGAGATCCGCAATGCCGGCGGGGACGGGACCGCTGGGCAGGGTCTGCGTGGTGATCTTGGCGACCGGCGGCGCTTGCGGATCGGCGGGCGTTTCGACGACGACCACCGACTTGATCTTCGGCGTCGGCTCGGCGATGCGTGAGGTTTCCTTCGGAGCGGCGCCTTCGCCGAAGACAAGCGCGTCGAAGAGATGGCGGAACTGCTGGAGCATGTCGCGCAACGTCGGTTCGGTGCGGGCGACCTGGTCGACTTGCTCCTCGGTGAAGGGGAACAACGGGGCCAATCCTTCGATGCCGCCCGTGACCGATTGCAGACGCGACGCGCAGATCTTGCGAACGAGCTCCGCGGGAGGCGCTTCGAGCCGCAGAGCCTTGAACGTGCCATGCCCGGGGACATGAATCGGGTTTGTGAGACGGTCCTGAATGTAACCGTCGAGCGAGGGAATGAACCGGTTCCACAGACCGCGTTCCGCGAAGACGAGGAAGCAGACGCCATCGATCTGGTGCATCACCTGCACGATGCCCGCGAAGAACGCCTCGGCCATTTTCTTGCCGTCGTCGGCCCGGCGGGCGAGCAGCAAATCTTCGAGCTGATCGAACGCGACCACGACCGGAATCTTGAGACTGTTAAGCACTCCCATGACAGCCTTGAGCAGCGATAGCACGAGCTCCTGCCGGCTCGGTTGCACCTTGAAATCGAGTTCGGCGAAACCGTACGTAAGGAAATTCGCGAGATCGCTTTCGTCGCCCAGCAGCGCCGCCCGGCAGAAGCCTTGAGCCAGGTAACGACGCATCAAACCGAGCGTATCGCGCGGCTCCGTGCGGTCGACATGCCGGCCGATGAGCTCGCACATCTTCTCGGCGTCGACGGCGCATTCCAGCAGCAGGCGCCGCGGCGTTTGCGTCTTCGTCGTTTTGTTCAGCTCATCCAGCAACCATTGCGTCCGCTCTTCGGCTTGCGACGCGCCGAGACCCAGGCGCCGGGTCCAGCGAACGATGCCGGGGGCGGGGAACAGATCGAGCATGTCGTCTTTGCTGGCTGCTTTCAGCGTGTCGCGCATGAGTTGACGGGTGAGCTCGTCTTGCACGACATCGAGCGGCCGAAGACCCTTTTGCTTGCCGCCGCCCAGGAGCGTATCGATCACCTGGAAGAGCAGATATTCCAGGAAATCGGTGTCTTTTTGATACGTGCCTGGGGAGACGAGAAGCTGCCAGGCGCCGCCTTCGCCGTGCTTGATCGAGTGGAGCAAGTGCGTCTTGCCGGCTCCCTTGTTGCCCAAAATCGGGATCATTTCGGAATGCGTCGCAGCCGTGGCCCGATAAAGATCGACGACGGCCAACAACTGACTGCGCTCCCGGGCGAAGAGATCGGCCACATGAAAGCGAGCGCAAATCTCGTCATCGGGATTGCGTGCGAAGTAGTTGCGAAATGGATTGCCGTCGCGCCGCAAAGCCTCCAGGGCGGCCTGTTGGGCGTTTTCAACGACGGAGGGTTCTTGAATGGCGCTGGTCATGGCTTTCTCTTCCTTGATGAAAATCTCGTCCCTGTTCGCTGACATCAACCCCGCAAGCTCACGTAGTACCCAATCTCGTGCCCCACAAGCAAACTCACCGAGGGATGGGGCAATTCGTGCAGCGGCCCGGTCCATGGGTGAAGGTAGATTGTGCGCTGTTCGTGAAGCAGCCGCAACGAATCGTGAAATTCGCCCAGTGACGTTTTCGTCGCTGCGCGAATGGCGTTAAAGAGTTCGGGCAGCGGGCAGTCGCCGATTTTCCCGGCCGCCTGCCAGCTTCGCAAAAAATCGACGATGCGCTGCTGGGGATTGTGAGCGTGCCCATTGCGAGCCCAGGCGGGCAACGTCGCTTCGGGTTTTTGCAGGTGCTGTAAAACGCGTTCGGCCAAGGTCTTCAGGCCTTCGAGCGTTTGGCGATTGTCGGCCACGGCGCTCGCCCACGAATCGATCCGCGTCTGGCAGCCATCGATCGCTTGCAGCAACGCCTCCAGGACGGGCCGCGGGCTCGATTGCTCGAGCAACAGAGCCAGGCCCTTTTCGGTGAGGGCGCAAATGTCGACAGTCGATTTCCCTTTGCCTTCCGTCCGCACGACGCGCAACAGTCCAGCCGTCTGGGCCTCGCGGGCGGCGTCTTTGCCGGCGGCGACGGCGGGAAACAGCCCTGCCGTCAGCTTCCCGGCCAAGAGCGGAACTCCTTCGGGAGCAGTGAGGGCTCGTTCGAGCGCCTGCGAAATCAGCGGTGATAACGGCTCTGCCAACAGAATCCTCCCTGACGTTGGGTCCGCAAATTGACCTTCCATGAAGGGAGAGCATAACGAACCGGCCCGCTTCGATGCAAGAGGAGCCGGGGGATTGAGAAGTCAGCGAAGTTTTTCGCGACGGGTGAACCGCAATCCGAGCATGGCCTTTCCTTGATTGCCGTCGTCGTTTAAGATGTTGTCGATTCACAAACTTGCGGAGTCGATCATGTTGACGCGATTTGCCGGGCTCGCTCTTGGCGCCATGACGTTGGTCGTGCTGTCGGCGACGTGGAGCGAAGGCCAGACGCCGACCGACAACCTGAACGCCGTCGCTTTGCACCGAAGTTTGCGCGACGTGATCAACACCGGGGCGGATCTCTTCAACATCCAGGGGGACCACGCGGGCTGTTATCGCCTCTATCAGGGGAGCCTCATGGCCATCAAGCCGATCCTACGCCCGCAACTGCAAGCCGAAGTCGACAAGGCTCTCGCCGAGGCCGCCAAGGAACCCTCGCTCCACGATCGGGCTCATCGTTTACGCGTCGCCATCGACACCATTCGCGATCAGATCAAGATCGCGCCAGCCATCCCCGAACCGCCCGCGATTCGCAAGACCGAACCGAAAGTTTCCGATCGCGAAACGATCCGCGTGCTCCCCAAAAAAGTCGGCGGTTAACGTCGCCTCACGGCAAACCGCCCCCCCCTACACAGGCGGACCGCTAAACGGTCGGCTTGGGTAGCAATCGCTCCAACAGCTGCTGCACATCGTTCTCCACCAGCAAATCGCCTCGATACTTCTCTTTGACAAATCCCTCGCCGATGGCCGCTGCGATCCACATCAGCAGCGGATCGAAAAACCCGTTCGTATTCAGCAACCCGATCGGCTTGGCATGCAGCTTCAATTGTTTCCAGGTCAAAATCTCGAACAACTCGTCCGCCGTGCCAAAACCGCCCGCGAGGGCCACGAACGCATCCGAGAGATCGGCCATGAGAGCCTTGCGTTCGTGCATGGACTTCACGATATGCAGCGTTGAGAGCCCGCGATGAGCGAGTTCGCGTTCGACCAGCCCTTGCGGAATCACCCCGATCACCTGGCCGCCCGCTTCCAGAACCGAATCGGCGACAACGCCCATAATCCCGATATGGCCGCCGCCGAAAACCAGTTCGATGCCCCGCCCGGCCATCGCCCGCCCCAGCCGCCGAGCCTCCTCGGCGTAGATAGGATTGGCGCCCTTTTGAGAGCCGCAAAAGACGCAGAGACGTTTCGCCATCGCTCAACCTCAAATGAGTTCTTGCCGCAACCGATTCCTCTTTTCTAGAATATCGCCCCGGAGGATCGAACCGCCCGCATTCAGGAACATCTGCCATCATGTTGACTCAATCCGACTCGATTCAAGTGAAACGCTCCGTGGGCAAAGGCCGAGGCGTGTTCGCCCGCCGCGACATCCCCAAGGGGGAGATCATCGAGACCGTCCCCGTCTTGTTGATTCCCGCCGAAGCGATGGTCGACGGCGTCGACAATAAATGGCTCGGTAAATATTACTATTGGTGGGACAAGAAGACCTTGGCCGTCTCTTTGGGGTACGGCTCGCTCTACAACCACTCGTACAAACCCAACGCCGGCTACGAGCACGGCCACGCGACGATCACGTACCGCGCCCTGCGCAACATCCCCGCCGGCGAAGAGATCTGCATCAACTACAACTGGGACCCGAAAGACCTCGCCGCCCTCAGCTTCAAAGTGGTGTGATGTTTCAAGCCCTGGGATGAGGTACGCCGAATCCCAGGGATCAAACCCGCGACGTCAGATCATGCCGCGGCGACAGCGCAGCGGCCCGTTTCGCGGGCGGCATTTGACCGAGTGCGGCATCGAAAGCCTTACTGGTGCGAGTCAGAACATCGACGCGAAACGGTTCAGCCATGTTGGCGATCCGATGCGTACTTACGTTCCAACTCGGCAATCACTTCGAAGGCGGAGACACGCGATTCGTCGCGCAGCAGTCGCTCCGACTGCTCGGGCGAGAGGATATGCAAGGTCCATCCCGTCGGCTCCGATGGCACGATCGGGCATTCGTCGCGAGATTTTGGATCGATGGGATTTGGCGTCACGAAAACCTCCATGGGTTTGACCATGGTTTTTGTAACGACTCGGACAGGCTGCTCGCAAGCTGACTGCAACCGCCTCGCAACCTGTTCCTACGCCAGAAGACCGTCGTAAACAAAAAGGAGACGCGTTCGCCAAACAGCGGCCGCGTCTCCCTTGTTTTTACTTACGATCCCGAATCAAACCGTTCGCTTGCTCGGACGAGCCCGCAACAGGTTCAGATGCCGATCGAAACGATCCTCCATGTAACGGTGGATGTTCGTCAGCACGCGGATATCGCCGGCGGTGATCACGCGGCCATTGGAAAGCTGCGCATCGCTGTCGGCAAACTGGCGGTCGAGTTCCGAGAGCGTGGCTTGCACCTGGTGGAGCTTGCCGTCGAGCGACTCGCCTTTCATGTTTTCGGTGATGCCCCAAAATCGGCATGCATCGGCGAAGGTGAGTTCGCCTTTGCGGTTTTCCTCGAACTTTTGAACGGCTGTGCTGTCGAGCAGGACGAGCACGAAACGTTCTTGCTCTCGAGGCAGCTTGAGCATCGCTCCATTGTCGGACGTCGGTTCCGCATCTTCGAGCATCACTTTGCGAATGATCTGCCGGCCTTCACGGGTGAGGGCATACATTTTCTGCCCCATTTTCACGAGCCAACCCCTGCGGGCGAGCCCTTTTTCTCCCATGATGCTGGACAGGATCTTGTTCGAATCGGGATGCTGATCGGCATAGCCCTTCAAACCAAAGGTTTTCGGAAACTTCTGCCAGGAAACGACGATGAGCGCCTCCGCGCTGAAGGGCGATTGCCCCTGCTTGTCCAAGGTGTCCGCCGCGAGCAGAATCTTTTCGGGCACCGTGAACTCATCAACGTTCGGTCCATTCACGCTGATTCCCCCAAATCAAGGTTTTCCATGTTGAATCGTCGAACCTCCTTTGCGATTCGATCCCCCAAAGATCGGATTATTCCGAGACTGCTCGACCATGTCAAAAGCTTTCCCGGAATTCCGCGCCACACGGCCGAATTGGGCCCCCCTGTTGCCGTTACGATTGCCCTTCCCGGCAAAAGGATCAAGCTCGTGCAGCTGCAAATTCCGGTTTTGCAGCTGCAAAGGTCGTTTGGGCGACCTTCCCGGCCTTCCATAAACCATTCCTGTCCCTTCGCCGACGTTCCGCTCGCCGAGGACTCGATCGAGGATTCGCGCCATGCGCTGGGTGGCTTACGCTCAACTGGTCCGCTTGCCGAACGTCTTCACGGCCATGGCCGACATCGTTCTCGCCGGCGCCGCCACCGGGGCGATTCTCGATCACTTCGGGACATTTCTCTGCGTGCTGGTGGCATCGTCGCTTTTGTACATGGCCGGCATGGTCTGGAACGATTGGTTCGATCTCAAACAAGACCTACGGGAACGTCCCGGCCGGCCGATTCCCTCGGGCCGCATCTCGACCAAGAACGCCGCGACATTCGGGACCGTCTTGCTGATCGGCGGCCTGGTCGCCGCCGCGGCCGCCGATCTCGTCGAAGGTCGTAGCGGATTTTCGCTGACCCTCGCAGCACTGCTCGTCGCGTCCATCCTCCTTTACGACGGCGTTCTCAAACGCACCTGGATGGGCCAATATGCAATGGGGGCGTGCCGGTTTTTCAACGTCCTCCTCGGCATCTCCGCGGGCGTCGATACGATCCCGCCGTGGGGCTATGCCCTGGCCCTGTCGATCGGCGTTTACATCGTCGGCGTCACCTGGTTCGCGAAAACCGAAGCCCGCCTGAGCAAGCAGCAAACCCTCCTGACCGCCGCCCTCGTCATGGCGGGCGGTCTGCTCCTCTCGTTGACCGTGCCGACGCTCGCCCTGGAAGACAGCCGGTCGTCGCCGACGCCGTCGCCAATATTTCCTTATTTGCTCGCTGCCTACGGGTTTTATGTGGGTCTCAAAATCATCCCCGCCGTTCGCGACCCACGGCCCGATCGCGTTCAACCGGCGGTGCGGCGTGCGATCTTGGGCCTCGTCGTGCTCGACGCGATTCTGGCGACGTCGCTCGTCGGTTGGCCGGGGCTTGCGATCGTTCTGCTGTTGGCGCCGGCGATGTGGTTGGGGCAGTGGTTGTATTCGACGTGATCGTGAAGCGACGTTGTGTTTCGATCGCCAATTTAAGAAAATGACGAAATCGGCGAAATTGCTCTCCCCAGATCCCACGGTTAAGTGAGAAGAATCCCATGAAGTACCGCGTGCTCGTTGAGACCGACGAAGACGGCGTTTTCATCGCTCGGGTTCCGTCGCTGCCAGGCTGCCTTTCGCAAGGCGACACGCGAGCCGAAGCCATCGCCAATATCCGCGAAGCCATTCAGGCGTATCTCGAAAGCCTGGCGAAACACGGGGACCCTGTGCCGCCTCCCATTTCCGAAGAGATCGTGGAGGTGTCCGCTTAAATCATTTGCCGACGCTTTCTGGCCGCGAACTCGCCAAAGTTCTCCGTAAGATCGGGTACGAGTTCGACCATCAAAAGGGCAGCCACATGATTCTCCGGCAAGTCCTCCCGCCGTTTCGTCGCATCACTGTGCCCGACCACAAAACTGTCGCCAAAGGAACTTTGAGAGACATCATTCACCAAGTCGGTCTGACACTTCAAGAGTTTCGAGATCTCCTTTAGAGGTTGGTCCATCGTGACGTTTCGAATTGACGCTGATCAAATCACGCCGAACATCGCTTCGATCCATCAGCCCCCGACGCTGAAACTGGGGCCACTCACACTTCCATCGCGTTTCTTTCTCTCACCCCTCGCCGGTTACACGAATCTCGCCTATCGCCGCGCCGTGCGCGAGCTTGGCGGGCTTGGCTTGGCGACGACCGATCTCGTCAACGCCCGCGCTCTCCTCCGCAAGAGCCGGCAGACGATGGAGCTCATCGCCATTTCGGACGACGACAGACCCGTCGCCGTCCAGATCTACGGCAACGTCGCCCAGGAAATGTGCGAGGCCGCCCAGTGGCTGGAAAACTTCGGCGCCGATGTCATCGACATCAACATGGGC
>JBAXFO010000049.1:0-12534 GCA_037139885.1 Planctomycetota bacterium | reverse complement strand
ACCAGAGCACCTTTCGGATAGACAAGCGGACCCCATGGCGACCCGCTCGATCAAACCGAAACGCGACGACACCATCCTCACCGATTGGCAGTCGATGCCCGAAGTCGCGCCGTCGTCGATGCGCACGGAAGGGACGTTCGGCGCCCAGATTCTCCTCTTCGTCGGCTTCTTCCTGATCCTCGTCGGCGGTCTGGCGATGATCGCCCCGCTGACGTCGTGGAGCTATTTCATCAACCCCGGCCCGGGTTATGTCTGCCTGACCATCGGCCTGTGCTTGACGCTGTATCACTGCTTCGTCGATCCCGAACCGCAGTTTCGCCGCATGTACGGCCTGTTCGCGCTCACCCTCGTCGTCTTCGGCGTGCTGCTGCGCGTCTTCCCCGCGACGGCGGGCTTCGGGGCGTATTTCCTGTCGGCCGGGGTTCCGGCGTTGTTCATCGCCTTGCTGTTTCTTGTCGGCGTGGCCCGCACCGAAACCGATCTCTTCTGGCGCACGCTCATTCGCGCCACGATTCTGGGCGTCGGCGCCATCAGTATCGCTTACGGCATCGGTCGCGGTTTCTTCGATGTCGACTTTCTGCTGGCCGAGGGCGCCGTCGTGACGATCCTCGGCCTGGCGTATCTCGTGTCGTTTCTGGGCATGACCAGCGAGCGCGATGGCGATCTCGGTTATCACGTTAGCTGGGCTCTCGGCATCGCCGGCGCGGGCACGATCGCCGTCGCCATCGTGCGTTCGATCATCAACGGCGATTTCTTCGTCCCCTCGGGTTTGATCCTGGTTACCGTCGGCATCGTCGCGCTCGCGATTGCGATCGCCAACATTTCCGATTCGCCCGCCATCGTGCTCGCTCGCCGGGAACTGCTGTCGTATTTCTGTTCGCCGGTCGCGTATCTCGTGATCTTCGGCCTGCTGTGCATCTTCGGCTTCAACTTCCGCGAGTTCAAAGAAGACGTCGCGCAAATGGTCACCATGCGCGGCGGGCTTCTCGAGCCCATCGTGCAGCGGTATGTCGTCAACTTCTTCACGATCGTCGCCCTCCTCATCACGATCCCCGTGATCACGATGCGGCTTCTCAGCGAAGAAAATCGCTCCGGCAGCCTGGAAGTGTTGTTGACGGCGCCGCTCAACGAATCGTCGATCGTGCTCGGGAAATATCTGGCCGCGGTGATCTTCTTCCTCATCGCCTGGGCGCCCTTGTTTCTGTTCTTGATCGCGTTTCGCATTTTCGGCGATCAGGCGTTCGACTACCGCCCGCTGCTTAGCTTCTTTCTCGCCCTGACCGTGACGGCCGCCGGCTTCATCGCCATGGGCCTCTTCTTTTCAAGCCTCACGAGCAACCAGATCATCGCCGCGGTTCTGACGTTCGCGGGCGTCTTGCTCGCGCTGGGCCTGCACTGGATTCAAGGTCAGGCCGGCATGGAAGGTTTGCAAGATTTGATCTCGTACATTTCGTTCCCTGAACTCTGGATCGAGACCTCGCGCGGCAACATGCCGCTGCGTTACTTCGCCGCCCATATTTCGGTGGCGATCTTCTTTTTGTTTTTGACCGTGCTCACGCTCTCGTCGCGAAAATGGAAATAGCGGCTTGCCCCCTGTTCCGCGGCCTCCTGAAAGGGACTGCATGACAACGACAACCGAATCCCCCGCGGCCCGCCTCGGCGGACGCACCCTGGTCGGCGGCTTAATGCTCGCCGTCATGGCGGGATGGGCCTTTGTGAACCACGAACCCGCCCCGTCCGCCGTCGTCGCCCTTCTCGGCGCCGCGGCCGCGCTCTCGGTCGCCGTCGGCGTCCTGCAGTTTCGCGGCCCGACTTCCGCGGCCTTGAACGCGGTCCCGTTCCTGCTCGGCGCGGTCGCCGCCGTCTGCGGCGCTTGGTTGGCCTGGCAGTTTAAACTCGAAGCTCTCGGCGAAAGTTTGGGGCTCGGCTTTTTCGCCATCCTCGCGATCTCCACCGGCATCGGCCTACGCGGCGCGGGCCTCACGGAAGACGACAAATGGTCGAAAGTCCTCGCGCTGCGGCCGCTGATCGGCATCGCCATGGGCTTATGCGGAACCGTCGCTCTCGGGGCGTTCTTTTACTTTGCGCTCATCCAAAAGCCCGATACCCCGATCGTCTCCGAACTCCTGTCGCTGCTGCTGGGCGGCTTCGTCCTGTTCTTCGCCGGGTTGTTCCTCCTCTTCAGCGGCGATCCGCCCCCGTCGACTCCGAGCATTCGGCTCTTCTTCATCATCGTCGGCTCGGCTCTGGGCGTCATTCTCACGCTCGAAGCGATCGCCCGGGCGGTTGTGTGGAACAAGGAGCTCTTCCGCGGCGGCATGGCGGCGTTCACCGGGGCCGACGCCTGGATGTTTTGGCTGGTCGCCTACGTATTCCTCGCAGGCATCGGCCTGATCTTCGCGAGCCTGAACCTGTCGCTCTCGCAGTTGCGTAACAGCCCGGAAATGCGGCGGGCGATGTACGGCTACACCGCCTTCATCGCGGGCGTTTTGATGCTGATCCTGCTGGCGTTCGCGAATCTCTTCATCAGCCAGAAAGTTCCTTACACCTACAACTGGAACCAAACCCGCGGCCTGACGGCTCTCAACGCCGCGTCGAAAAATCTGCTCTCCAGCCTCGCCGAGCCGACGAGCGTTTACGTCGTCATGTCGCCGGGGAGTCCGTTCTACAACGATGTCCGCAATTTCGTGGGCAATTGCCAGGCGTATACGAACAAGATCTCCATCGCCTACGTCGACCCCAAGAACGAGCCGCGCAAATACAGCGAACTCGTGACGCGGTTCAAGGAGATCGAGCCGGAAAGCCGCTCGCCGCGCGATCCAGCTAGCCAGGGAGTTTTGCTGGTGTATGGGGCGTTGCCGGAAGATGTCACGCGGCCGGTGCCGCACATGTTCATCCCCGAGCGGAGGCTCTTCGAGTTCGACGCCAAGGCCGGCCCCGGCAAAGCGACGCTGATGCTGAAAGCCGAATCCGAGATTATGAAAGAGTTGGCGTTCCTCGCCAAGAAGAGCGACAAGCAAAAGATTTACCTCCTGCAAGACGACGGCGCTCTCGACATGAACATCGAAGAGGAAAGCACGCGCCGCAACCCCAGCTTCGATCTCAGCAAACTCGGAGCCGGCAAACTCGTCGGCAAGCTCCGAAAAGACAACTTCGAGGTCCACGGCGTCAGTTTCGCCGTCGCCCCCGCCAAAGACCCTCCCAAAGACATCGCCTTTCTCGGCAGCGTGACGGGCGACAAACGGATCAATATCCCCGACGATTGCGACGTGCTCATCGTCCCAGGGGTCAGCTTGCCTGTGCCGCGTGCGGGGCTCGACGCGCTCGAACGCTACATGGATCGGGGCGGTAAGCTCATCGTCGCAGTCGATGTCGTCACCGACTCGGGCTTCAAGGCCATCAAAAAATCGGGCCTCGAAGACTTCCTCAAGAAGTACGGCGTCTTGATTACGGATCACGTCCTGTATCGTTTTCCGCAGGTGCAGGATCAATCGATCTTCGGACCGAGCTTTGGCGATCCCCGCCTTATCTTCGCCGAGACTCCGGCGAAGGCCAGCACGCTGCTCGCCAAACAGCTTCAGGGCATGCCGGTCCGCTGGTGGTCGGTCCGCGCGGTGCGGCCGGGAACGTCGAGCAAGTATTCGGTCGAACCGCTGTTGGTGGCGCCGACGAAGAACCGGGTTGTCTGGGCCGACGACAGCGTGGCCGGGCTCGTCGATTTCGATCGCTACTTCACCGACCTGCGCCGTTCGCGGCGCCTGGAAGCGCTCTATTCGCCCGAGCCGATTCCGGTCGCGGTCACGGTGAGCGAGGGGTCGGGCGAAGCCGCCAAGCCGCGGATCGTCGTTTTCGGCGATGCCGAGTTTCTCTCGAACGAAGACATCACCCTGCCGACTTTCGAAGCGAACTACGATCTCGTCGCCAGCTCCATCGAATGGATGTCCGAAAGGGCCTTCATCGGTCCGCGGCCCAAGGAAACGGCGATGTTCGCTTTCGGCACGAAAGCGGATTTGCAGACCATGGTGTGGGGTTCGTTCTGGACGATGATGGTCGTCATCGTCATCCTGGGCGTCGGCGTTTGGCTGGCGCGGCGGAAGTAAACTCCCTCATCCCCGGACTTGATTCATATTCTTCGATCGAGGCGTAGGTCATGAACTTTCGCAGTCCGTTTCTGAATCCCATCGCCCTGGTCGGCATCTTCCTCGCGTTGTTCTGGACGGCGGGGTTGTTGCTCACGCTCGAACGGACGCCGCGCGTCGACGATGCGTTCGTTCTGCCGACTTTGAAAGCCGCGACGACCGCCGATATCGATTCGGTCGTCGTGGAACGCTCGGGCAAGGACGGCGGCGAGTATCGCTTCGCACGCAAGGGCGAAGACTGGACGCTGCAACAAGGCAGCCAATCGATCAAGATCGAAGGCTATCGCATTCGCGATTTGATCCGCGAAATCCGCGAGGCCCGGCGCGACGCGGAGGTGCGCGTCAGCGGCAGTCTCGCGAGCCATGGCCTGCAACCGCCGCAAACGACCGTGACCCTTTCGGGACGGTTGAAACGCAAAGACGCTCCCGGCGCCGAACGCGAGTGGAAGCTGCTGCTGGGGAACGAAAGCTCCGACAAGAAGTTTGTCTATGCGACCACGTCAGACCGGCCGGGCGTCGTGGTCGCGTTGCCGCGCAATACGCTCAATGCCGTCTTCTTCAAGAACGCCAACGATCTGCGTTCGAAGCGGCTGTTCGATTTCAGCGAGCCGACGGTGCAAGCGCTCTCGATCAAAGACGGGGCCAGCGAACTCGAAGTCAAGAAGACCAAAGACGGGGGCTGGCTGCTCGTCAAACCGAATTTGGGCTTCGCGGAATTCGAAGGTCAGCCGGCGAAGGGAGGCGAGAAGGCGTCGGAGAAGGCGTCGGAGGGGATCAAGAGCTTGCTCGCCGCCATCGCCGCGGTGCGCGTCGATTCCGAAGACGATTTCGTTCCCCCGGCCGCCGACACGCTGGATCGCAACGATCTCGTCGCCGGCAAGGAAAAGATCCGCATCCAGATTTCGAGCGGCGACACCACCAAGCCCGCCGACGAAACGCTGCTCATCGGCCGGCAAGACAATGGCTATTATTTCGCACGCCTGGCCACCGATGAAGGCGCGTTCAAGCTCCCCGTGAAGACCCTGGCCCCGATTCTCGAAGCCCTGAAATCTCCCGAAAAGTTGCGCAACCTCGATGTCTCGCCGGTGACGCTCAAAGACGCTGACGCCGTGACGCTCACCCTCGGCAAAGACACCGCCCGCTTCACGCTCGGCGGCGAACCGCGCCAGTGGAGCATCGCCCTCAACGACTCCGCTCCGACGGCCGCCAACAACAAAGCGGTCGAAAGTCTGCTCGATGCGTTGCAGGGCCGCAACGGCATCATTGCGTTCCAGGATGTCCCCACGGCGGACGGGGCCAAGGCCGACGCGGAACTCGGCTTCGACCTTCCCCAGGCGAGCGTCGCCGTCTATCTGCAAGGGACCGAATCGAGCCGCGATCCGAAATTGGCGAAAGACGCGAAGCCGACCATCACCTTGCAGTTCGGCAAAACCGACAAGGATCATGTCTGGGTCAAACGCACCATGCCCGATGGGCCCCCGGCCCGGTTCACAGTCGCCAAATCGGTGTTCGAAAAGATCGTGCCGCGTGAGGGAATGATCGGTTACATGGAACTCATGTTGCCGAAGCTGATTCCGCAGAACATCAGCCGTATCGAGATCCAGCGCGGCGGCAAAGTCGTGACGCTCGACAAAAAAGACAATCGCTGGTATTTGAAGGACGCCGCGGGCGAGATCCCGGCCGACGCCCGCAAGACCGAAGACCTCGTCCGCGCCTTCTCGGCTTTGCCGGTCCGGCGCTGGGTTCGGAAGCTCGATGCGAAAGACGATCTCGCTCCTCTGGGTCTCAAGTCGCCCGATGTGACGTTGACTCTCACCCTCAAGAACTCCCAGATCGGCGCCGACGCCATCAGCATCGCTTTGGGCCAACTCGGCAGCATCATGACCGGCCCCTCCCTGGCCGCCCTCGCCGCGGCGTGGAGCAATTGGCAACTCGGAGGCGAGAAAGTTGTCGTCAAGTTCGGCAAGGAACCCACCGAGAGCGAAGATGCCGGCAATCTCTACGTGCAACATAGCCAAACCGACCGCCTGAGCCTGGCTCCGACGGTGTTCGCCAACCTGCTCCGCAGCGTCGACCTGCGCGACCGCTCCACGATCTTGCAACCGCACGCGCTGCTGGTCGCCGCGACCATCGGCGCCCCCGCCGCCGACGCGTTGGCCGGCATCACGAGCGCGAGCCCCCTCGTCACCTGCCAACTCGGCAAGAGCGACGCCAGCCAGGTGAAAAGCTTACGGATCACGGTGCGCACGCCGATCGAAGTACGAACGTTCGCCTTCAATCGCGACGGCAAGGGCTGGACCGATCAATCGGGCCTCAAGGAATTCCAGATCGACGAGCAACACGTCGGCGCCGTCGCCGAGCTCGTCGCTCAGCTCGGGGTGAACCGCATCGTCGCCCTCACCGGAGGCGCTCGCGAAGATCAGAAACTGAGCGCCAAAGAAGCGAGCGTCGTCATCGACGGCGTCATGACCGATCTCCGCCCCGTCAACATCACCATCGGCGCGAACTTCGAAGGGCTCGGCTATTTCACGCAGATTTCCACCTGGCCTGGAGCGATCTTCTTGCTCAGCCCCGATCGCGTCCAACCTCTCTTGGGCGGCGCGGCGTATTTCGCCAAGGAACGTGTCGCTTCGCAGTGACACAAGGCCGGTCTCCCGCGCGAACGCGACGAGGAATCGGACACATGACGATCAAGGTCTTCGATCGCGTTGGCGTCGTCCTCCGATAGAATGAGCGGAGTCTCTTCGAGAAAGTCATGGCGCTGCCGGAGAGAGTAACGTTATCGCTTCTTAAGACGATTGAACCGCAAATACGCCAAGAGGCCCCGATTGACGACGCCGTCTCGAGCGGGAATCGATGTGGAAATATCGGGAAAGGCGGAGATTGTCTCGGCTAACTCTCTGCGATCTCTGCGTCTCTGCGGTTCAAAATCGCATTTTAAAACGGACCGCCCTGCGAACAAGCTCTTACCCACAACCCGCGACCCGAGGCAACCGTCCAGTTCCAATGGCGTTCGGACAGCGCTCTCCTGCGGAGAGCCGCGAACTTCCTTGAGATTTCTCGCTTTCGACAAGTCGTTTCGCTTCTATCTCATGTCATTCCGGTACAATGACGATGGTCGATTGGAATCGAAGGTTTTCGCTCTTGGTGTCCTGTCATGAAAATCGTTCACTACCCGCACCCTGCCCTGCGCCATGCCGGCCGGCCGGTGTCGACGATCGATAAAGAGTTTCATCTCAACGTCGGCAAAATGAAAGAGTTGATGTACGAAGCTCGCGGCCTGGCCCTGGCGGCTCCGCAGGTGGCGTTGCCGTTTCAATTCATCGTCATGAACATCACGGGCGACGCCAATCAGCCCGAACAGGAAGAAGTGTTCGTCAATCCGCGCATCGTCGAACGCAAGGGCATCCAGGAAGACGAGGAAGGCTGCCTCAGCTTCCCGGGCCTTTATCAGGATGTCCGCCGGGCGAAGACGATCAAGGTGCAAGCATACGATCTCAAAGGGCAGCTCGTCGAACGCGTGGCCAGCGATCTGGAAGCCCGGGCCTGGCAGCATGAGATCGATCATCTCAACGGCATTCTCTTCATCGACATGATGGGGCCGCTCGCCAAACTGGCGTCGCGCAAATCGCTCAAGTCGTTCGAGAAGGAGTTTCGCGTCGGTCAGCAAACGGGCGTGATCCCGGCCGATGTCGAGATCGAGAAAGTCCTGGCGGCCATCGAAAAACAAATGTCATGACGTTCGCCGCAAGCGAATCGGAAAGCGAAGGACAATTCATGCGTGTCGTGATGATGGGCACCGGCACATTTGCGGAGCCGACGTTCGAAGCTTTGCTCGCGAGCCGGCATCAAGTCGTCGGCCTTGTGACGCAACCCGACCGCGCCATGGGCGAGAAACGCGGCAGCACCCGGCAAGTCGGCAAGGGGATGAAAGAGATCGCCCTCGAACGCGGCATCCCCGTGCTTCAGCCCGAGAGCATCAACACACCCGAGGGCGTGGCCGCGCTGCAGAATCTCAAACCGGACCTCCTCGTCGTCGCCGCTTATGGGCAGATTTTGTCGCGCGACGTTTTGGGAACGCCGCCCAAGGGGGGCATTAATGTGCATGCCTCGCTGTTGCCGAAATATCGCGGGGCGGCTCCCGTTGCCTGGGCGATCTGGAAGGGCGAACGCGAAACCGGCGTCTGCATCATCCGCATGACGCTCGGCCTCGACGCGGGCGACATCCTCGCGCGCGGCGTTCTCGCCATCGAACCGCACGAAACCGCCGGCGAACTCGAAGGCCGCCTCGGACCGCTCGGCGCCGGGCTCGCCATCGGCATCGTCGACCGGCTCGAATCCGGCATCGTCGCCGGCGAGACGCAAGACAAATCGCAAGCGACGAAGGCTCCCAAACTGACGAAGGAGATGGGCCTCATCGACTGGTCGCAACCCGCCGTCGCAGTTGCCAATCAGATCCGCGCCTTGCAGCCCTGGCCGACCGCTTACACCTTCCTTCATCGCCCCGAGCAACCGCCGCTGCGCGTCATCATCGCGAAGTCGGAAGCGATCGAAGCGGTCGTGCATTCGTCCGACATTCCCGTCGGATCCATCAGCCTCGGCGAGGGAACCACGCTCCGCGTTCGCTGCGGCGACGGGTCGCTCAAGCTTTTGGAACTGCAACCGGCCGGCAAACGCAAAATGAACCCCGCCGACTTCGTGCGCGGCAACGCCCTTCCCGACGCCTCGTTCTTCGGCCCGGAAAAACTGGGGACACCTTCATGATCGAACGTCCCCTCCGGTGGACCGCGCGGAGCCTCGCCCTTTACGTTCTGCTTGAGGCCCGCAAAAAAGAAGCCTTCGTTCAGGATCTGCTCGAAACGGCGTTTCGCGAAACCTCGCTCTCCAGCGCCGATCGCGGCCTGGCGACGCAGTTGGTCTATGGCATCTTCCGCCGCCGCGGCACGCTCGATGTGCTGCTCCGCCATGTCGTCGCCCGGCCGCCGCGCGATGTCGAACCGATCCTTTGGGAAACGCTTCGGCTCGGCGTCTTTCAACTCCTCTTCCTGTCGCGCATCCCCGCTTACAGCGCCCTGCACGAAACCGTCGAGCTGGCGGTCGATTTCGGCATCCCGCGCGCGAAGGGCTTTCTCAACGCGAACCTGCGTTCGTTGACGCGTCTCCTTACGGACGATTACGTCACGGTCGCAGCGGCCAACGCGCTGCCGATCGCCGACGGCCGCTTCCGCCGTTTGACCGCCGCCGCCCTCCCCGACCCTGCGCTGCGGCCGGTCGAGTATGCGTCGGTGGGCCTGTCGCTGCCCGATTGGCTGGTGCGGCGTTGGTTGCCGCGCTGGGGGTGGGACGAGATCATTCGCCTCGGCTTTTGGTTCGGCGACCAACCGGGATTATGGCTGCGCGTCAACCCCGCCCGCGTGAGCCGGCAGGATTATCTCGATCGGCTCACGGCGACCGGCGTCTCCGCCATGGCGGGCGAACATCCGCAAGCGATCGCCATCGAACACACCATTCCCATCCGCGATCTGCCCGGTTACGATGAAGGCCTGTTTGTCGTGCAAGATCTCTCGGCCATGCTCGTCGCCTCGGCGCTCGATCCGAAACCCGATGGCCGGGTTCTGGATCTGTGTGCGGCTCCCGGCGGCAAAACGACGCACCTGGCCGAATTAATGCGCGACCAGGGGAGCATCGTCGCCTGCGATCGCGACGCCCATCGCCTCGAACCGCTCAAGGCGACCATCGCGAGGCTCGGTCTCAAGAGCATCGAAGTCGTGCCGCTGCGGGATGACCAAGAGCCGCCGGCCGGGCCGTTCGATGCCGTGTTGGTCGATGTGCCATGCAGCAATACCGGCGTTCTCGGCCGCCGCCCCGAAGCTCGCTGGCGGCTTTCCGAAAAAGAGATCACACGCATGGAGCCGCTGCAATCGAAGCTGCTCAAGATGGCCTGCGACCGTGTGCGTCCCGGCGGCGCGGTCGTTTATTCGACATGCAGCGTCGAGCCCGATGAAAACGGCAAAGTGATTACGTCGCTTTTGCAAACGAACAAGGATATGATTCTCGAACGCGATCATGTCTCGAAGCCCGGCCTTCCCGCGGATGGCGGCTACTGGGCTCGGCTACGTAAGAACGGAGGCGGCTCGTGACGACCACTTTGCTGAAACCCTGGGAAAACGCCCTGCCGCCGATCTTCGACGGCATTCCCGTCATTTACGAAGACGATGAACACGAGGACATCCTCATGGGAGAGAACGTCGGACATTATGCCGCCGGCGGTTTACTGTTCTTCTGCCTCCAAGCTCATTTGAAACGGCATCATCCCGAACTTTTGGTGGCGTGCAATTTGAACTGCTACTACCTCGACACACCCAAGAGCAAAAAGTCGGGGCGAAACCCTTACATCAGCGCCGACGCCATGATCGTCCAGCGCAACGGCGACAATGAAAAACCGACGTCGTACATCATCGGCAAAGACGGTCCGCCGCCGTTTTTCGTGTGCGAGATTCTCTCGCAACTCTCCGGCACGATTCGCGACCCGATCGAGAAGCCCGAAATCTACGCGAAGCTGGGCGTGACCGAATATCTGCTCATCGATGAACTCGGCCGCTTCCTGCCCCAACCGCTGCTTTTGAAAAAGCTCCGCCCCGACCGCACCTGGGAAGACTCGCTCGACGACGACGGCGGCGTCACCAGTCGCCTCGGCTTCCGCATCGTTCACGACGGCGAACTGCACGTACTCGATGCGGCCACGGGCAAACCGTACGTCCGACCCGGCGACGCCGAAGACGAAGTCGAGTCGATCGAACGCGAGAAGCAGGCCATCGAACGCAAGGCGCGGTCGATCGAACGAGAGAAGCAAACCGTCGAGCGCAAGGCCCGGGCGATGGAACGGCGCAACGAGGCCCTCGAACGCTCGAATTCCGAAGCCGAGGCGAAGATCGCGGCCCTCCAAGAAGAACTCGCCAACCTGCGCCGGCAAAAGAACGACGACAAACAGCCATGAATCATCACACGCCGCTCGTGAAATTCCGATAATAAGAACATGACCAAAAAGCTCTTCATCGAAACCGTCGGCTGCCAGATGAACGTCCTCGACAGCGAGCTCGTCGTCGGGGCGTTGCGCCGGCAGGGTTACTCGCTCACGCACGAGCCGACCGACGCCGACGTGATTCTGTACAACACGTGCAGCGTCCGGCAACATGCCGAAGACAAAATCTATTCCGCCCTGGGCCGCATCCGCCCGCACAAGGTCGAGTTTCCCGACAAAGTGATCGGCGTCCTCGGCTGCATGGCTCAGAAAGATCAAGAGATCATCGCCAAACGGGCGCCGTATGTCGACGTCATCTGCGGCACCGGTCAGCTCAGTCAACTTCCCGAGCTCATCAAAACCGCGAAGGAGACGCGCCAACTCCAGATCGCCGTCAGCCTCGATCGCACGGAACACCGCCACGATGTCGCCGAGAGTTTCGAGAGCTACGATCCGATGCGCGACCCGTCGATGCGTCCCTCGCCGGCGCAGGCGTTCGTCCGCATCATGATCGGCTGCGACAAGTTTTGCACCTACTGCGTCGTCCCCAGCGTGCGCGGGCCGGAGCAGAGCCGGCCGCCCGATCAAATCGCCGCCGAAGTGAGGCAACTGGCGAGCGAAGGCTGCCTCGAAATCACGCTCCTGGGGCAGACCGTCAACAGCTACAACCACCGCATGGGCGATGGCCGGCAGTTCCGCCTGGCCGATCTGCTTGCGAAGCTGCATGACATTCCCGGCATCGAACGCATCAAGTTCATCACGAACTTCCCGAAAGACATGTCCGACGATCTGCTTTACGCGATGCGCGATCTTCCCAAGGTGGCCAAGTATTTGCACGTTCCCGCCCAGTCGGGGTGCAACGAAGTCCTCAAACGCATGAAGCGGCAATACACCGTCGAGTTTTATCGCGAGATGCTGGTGCGCTGCCGGGAGATCCTTCCCGAGGTTTCCATCAGCAGCGATTTCATCGTCGGCTTTTGCGGCGAAACGGAAGAGTCGTTCCAAAAATCGTGCGACCTCGTCGCGACATCCGATTTCAAGAATAGCTACATCTTCAAATACAGCACGCGCCCCGGCACCAAGGGGCACGATCTGTACGCCGATGACATTCCCGATGAGGTGAAGCGCCGGCGGAACAACGATCTGCTCATGATTCAAAATCAGGTGAGCCAGGAGAATCATCGCCGCTGGGTCGGCCGCCGCGTCCGCATTCTTGTCGAGGGCCCAAGCACCCATGGCGCCCGGCAGACGGGGAGCGGCCCGATTCAGCTCACCGGCCGAACCGATGCCGATCTCATCGTCGTCTTCGACGGCAATCCTCGGCTCACGGGCCGGTTCGTTGACATCGATGTGCGCGAGGCGACGTTCCTCACC
>JBAXFO010000048.1:0-12757 GCA_037139885.1 Planctomycetota bacterium | reverse complement strand
CGCGTTAGCGAGGGTTGACGGCATCCCTCGCTGACGCGTCGGGCTTCCAGGGATGCCTCGGACGACGCGCTAGCCCACCGTTCCCTTTTTGACGACCATCTCGCGAGCCAGCGGCACGAGCAACCCCGCCAGGACCAGCGTCGCCAGCGTGAGAACCACATAAACCGCCCAGGGGTTGCGTTCATTGAACGCCAGCGGCGGCGCCGAATACGTCGGATTGTCCCGACGCGGACCGATGTCGCAAACCGCGGGGGGCGGGTCGAACGCGATCGGCAGTTGGCGGTCCAGATCGTAACGCGGCGGAGCGGCTTGCAAATTGCCGAAATAGAGCGTGACAGGGAAATTGGCCTTGGCGTCGGGCCAGGCAAACGTGATTTGCCGGATGGCCATGGTGCCCGTTCCTTCCACAAACGAGAACGGCGGATTGTCGAAATCGGTGACGACGAGCCGCAGATTTTGGGCGCGGATTTCGGGAAAGGTCAATTCGACAAACTGCTGATCGCCGTCCATACGCCAGCGCCATTCGACGCCGGCGATCTCTTGGTGAACCTGGCCGCGATTGGCGATTTGCAGGCGAAAGGGACGCTCGGCGTTGGCCCTTTCGCGGACTTTCAGCGTCAACTTTTCGCAGAAAATCGGCTCGTCCCCAAGGTCGAGAGTGTACGCCGTCGCAGGACCGCCCTGGCCGCGAACGCCATGGCTCGCGCTGAAACGCACGGGGTACGTGACATATTTGCCCGCGGTCGTCTCCGCTTGAAACACGGTGACGCTTTCGATGGTCGGGATCGGTTCGCCGTTGTAGCGGTCGGCTTCGATGCGGACTTTCAGGAAACGGAAAAGTTTGTAGGCGTAGGGGAATCGATTCGTGACGACGACGCGACCCTGCGTTTGAAAGCGAACGAGATCGGTCTTCGGAGGCAGCAGCGCCTGGGCGTTCGCGAAATCGGGAGTGTTCGAACCGAAGACCTGAATGCGGCGGTGGAAATCGTCGCCGGCGGTTTGAATCTCGATCTCGTTGTGGCCCGGCAAGGGGACTTGGGCGAGTTCGAAGCTTTCTTCGTATGCCTTGTCTTTGACGATCGGCCCGGCATCGAAACGGCGTTCGACCCGAATGGGCGTTTGCCGAGAGACGTCGCGCAAGACGCGCACTGAATAAGGAACTCTCTGCCCCGCCCCATCGGCCAAGCGCACATCGGCAAGGTCGGGAAGGGCTTTGCCGAGAACCCAGGCGGGGATGTCGGCGCTGCCGAACTTCGTTCCCGGGGCGACCACGTTCGGAGCGGTCACGTCGGCCAGGAACGGCCAACGCGCGAACGAGGCGTCCTTTTCGATCTCGACGGGCGCTTCGTCAAACTTGTCCTGGCATCTTGCGATCGCGGGGAGCAAGGCCAGGAGCGACACGATGAGCACGGCTTCAAATCGGCGAGGCATTGCGGTTCTCCTCATCGTCGGCGAGCAGCGAGATTTTCACTTTTTGATAACCCCACGCGGCTGCCCCCATCATGACGGACAGCCCGAAAAACGCCGCGACGCGATAGAGCCCCGGCAGGTTGGCCATGTCGCGCACCATGACTTTCAACAGCGTGACGCCGAAGAGCAGCAGAGCCGACCACCGCAGCGGACGACTGGGCAGCCGCAGGCCGAGCGTGAGCATGCCGATGGCGTACAGACCCCAGACGATCGACACGGCCACTTCCGAGCTTTTCGCCAGGCGAACGTCGCGGTGGGCGAGAAACGCTTGATAATCTTCGCGGTTGCGTTCGACTTCGGCCGGTTGCAACAGAGCTCGGACCGCCGGGTCGTTCACGTTGCGCTGCACCTGGAAATATTCGTAGGCCTCGACAGAGATGATGACCCAGATGAAAAAGAGCCCGGCAAAACCCACGACGCGAGCCATCAGGAATTCCGCGGAATCGGGATCGGATTTAAGCCGGCGGGCGATCGCCGACGCGATCAAGAAACACGCAGCGACGCCCAGCCCCGAAATCGCGAATGTGTTCAAAATCGGCCAGAACGGATGCGGATGGGGGTCGCCTTCGAGGATCTGCCGGAACAGAAATCGGAACGACGCCAGCGTAAAGAACGCGAAGCCCATGAACCGCAGCGGCGTATTGTGGATCTTGACGCTGAACAACCAGAGCGCCAACCCTTGGACCGCCCAGCACACCGCCACCCATGGCGCGTCCGCTTGCAACAGCAAGACCGTGGCCAGAAAGCCCATCGCCAACGACCATTCGCACATGGCATGAGGAGGGTCGTCGGGGCGGCGCCGCAGCGCGAGCCATGTCATGGCCGTGTGCAGAATGGCGACGCCGAGAGCCAGAGCGCCCATCCATTGCGGAATGCGGTCGTCGAGGAGGACATAGCCGGCCGTCGCCAGAAAGATCGCCTGCATGAACATCCGTAGAGCGTCTTCGATGTCGAGGTGGCCGAAGCGCGTCATCGGGCCGAGAATTTGATGACCGAGCCAGATCGCCGCGAGCGAACCGTGCAAGACGAGGGCCGCCGTCAGTTTTGTGGGGTGATAGTTTTGCTCGTACCACATCCAGAAGATCAGGTTGGTTCCGCCGATCGCGAGCAGGCTGAGAACGCGCCAACGCCGCACGAGCAGCAACCCGGCCACCCCGGCGTTGAGAATCGCGAGATACGTAAAGAGACTGACATAACGGTCCGTGTCGGCCCGCAGCAGGATGGGGTTCAAGAGACCGCCGATGATGGCCATGGCGGCGATGGTCGGGGCTTCGTAGAGCGCCGCCAGAGCGAACGCTTCGACGACGACGAGCACGAGAAAGACGCCGGCCGCGTCCGAGGAAAGCAGTCGGTAATAGCCGAAGCTCGCAAAGACCGAAAGGTAAACGAGGACGACGCCGCCCGCGGTCAACATCTGGCAAGTGATCGGCCATCCTTTGCGATGCTGGCGATAGCCGGCGAAACATGCGAGACACCCGGCCGCGAGCCCGATGCTGACGCGTCCTAAAGGGCCGATGAGATTGCGTTCGAAGAGTTCGCGGAAGAAGAACGCCGTGGCGAAGAGCAGAAGGATGATGGCCGCCCAGCCCAACCCGCGAGCGCCAAGCCAGGTCTCCCAATCGATCGCCGACCATTCGGGAGATGCCGCAACAGGGGGCGGACGCGCGACGATTCGACGGGGCTTGCCGGGAGTGGGTTCGAGGTCGGCGTCTTGGAGCGTGATCTCGGGCGGCAGGGGCGGTGGGGGGCGGAGCCGTTCCAACTGGTTTTCGACGCTGCGTAAACGCGAGAGAATCTCGTCGATACGCCGAGTGCGGTGGAGAGCAATGAATGGGATGATGAAAAGGCCGCCGCCGACGACCAGCGCGATGCAGACGAACAATGCCGCGAGTTCTTCGAACATCAGGTGCAATGTCCCCTGCGGAGATGGAATTCCCCGCGCCACTGGCGAAGCGAACGCCTACACCGCGGGCGCCTCGGCCGCGGGCTTCTCGGCGGCCGCTTCGCCGTTGCCGTTCGTGCCGTTGGCGCCATGCCCATTGGCGTACGGCTCGAATTGCCGGAGGAAATCCGGACTTAAAAGCCCGTAGGGGCGGAACTTCTCCATTTTGCCTTGATCTTCGCTGAAGAAGAACGCACGCTGGGCTCCGAGCCGGGCGGCGACGGGGGAATCCATCAGGTTGCTGGAATCGTTCGCGTTCATCTGGAAGAGGATGCGCATCTCGAATTCGCGCATCGAGGCGCGGTCGAGGAAGCGTTGCAAGTTCGTCAGATTGTCGCACCAGAACATCGTGAAGACGCCCAGCGGCGGGCCTTCGCGAATGATTTTGGAAAACGTCTGATAGGGCTTTTCCTCTTCGCCCTTTTTGCCGAAGCCGAAATCGTCGTCGGGCTTGCGCAGATCGCGGATGCGCTGCAGGCCGTAAAGAATCAAGAACGTCGGCGTCTTGGTTCCTTCGCCCTTGATGCGCAGGTCGATTTCTTTGCCGAGTTTTTTGATCTCTTCGTTCAATTCGCGAGGCTCCAGCACCTGCAGCGCGGAGACTTTCATGAGCGCCGACAGCGATTCTTCCTGCGGCATCTCCAGCGTCGGCCCCGACGAGAACAGCAGTTTGGCCTCCGGATGATCGCGGCTGAGGCTGAGGGCGCCGGTGGTCAAAATGTTGAACGCCAATTCCTCGGCCTGGCCGACCATCATCAAATTCGAGCCCGACTGTTTGCGGAAGGTGGCGCAGGTCGGATCCTTGATCGCGACCGCGTCGCCCAGAAACGCCTTGAACATGTTCGGCTCGAACGGGCTGACGCGCGGCCCCGGCAGCAGGAACTTGTTCTTCTTCGGATCCGCCGGCAGGTTGCCTTCGAACACGATGAGCGGTTCGCGACGCTTCCAACCGCGCTCGGCCACGGTCGTGTGAATCTTCCGTAGGAGATCGTCGCGCTGATCGTCCGAGATGTACACGATCTGGAAGAAGTTGTTGCCTTCGGGCATGCCGTTCTGAGCGTTGTAGATCGCTTCGCCGGGGCGATTCAGCAGCCGAGCCTCGGTGTTTTCCCGGCTCAAGATCAAGTGGGCGTCGGCCTCGGAGCATTGCAGCGCGATGCGGACGGCCATCTGATCGATCGTCGTGCGGGCGAGGCTATAAGCGCCGCCGATCGTCTGCGAACCCATGAGCAGATGGATGCCGAACGCACGGCCTTGACGCACGATGCGGTCCATCAGCAGCGACGCTTCCTGAGCGACCTTGTCGTCTTCGACGAAGAATTCCTGGAATTCGTCGATGAGCAGCAGTTGACGAGGAATCGGGGGGAGCGTCTCGCGTTCTTCGGCCGACGCCTTGCCCAGATACTTGCGATACGACGGCAGATCGTTGACGCCGAGTTTGCGGAAGAGTTCGCCGCGATAGGTCAGCTCGACATCGATACGCTGGAGCACCGACAGGCCGAACTCGCGTTCCGACTCGATGGCGACGACCTTGCAATGCGGCAAATTGCTGGTGGCGTACGTCTTGAATTCGACGCCCTTTTTAAAGTCGATGAGGTAAAGCTGAATCTGATCGGGCGAATAGCGTACGGCGAGTTGCATAATCAGAACGTGCAACAGCGTCGATTTACCCGAGCCGGTTTTACCGGCGACGAGTACGTGCTGCGAGGTGCCCTTGCCGAGCGTGAGGTGCTGGAGCCGGCGCGCTCCCGCCTTGCCGACGGGGACATCGACGCCCCCCGCGGCATCCTGCGACCACCAATCGGGCTGCGTCGGCGTGATCGACGTGAAGGGCACTTCGACGCGCAGAGCTTTCGTGGCGTTCTTGCCGATCTCTTGATATAGCCGGGTCGCCAATTCTTCCGACGAGGGATGTTCGAGCTGGAGGCGATACTTACCGAAGAGGTCGTCTTGCCAACGATACGAGCCGTCTTGGTAAACGAGCGTGGTGCAGGCTTTTTCGAGGTCTTCGAGCTTGATGCCGTGCGGCATGGGGTAACGCATGTCGACGAGGATGAACGTATAGATGCCGCAGCGGGCGCCTGAGGTCGCCAGGCTGATGACGCGCTGGGCGGCGTCGGGGCTGAAGTTCACCGGGAAATTGGCGATCACCAGGAAACGGAACGGCTCGGCGACTTCGTCGGCCTGCTTGTTGTAGTCGGCCAGCGACGAATATTGATTACGAAGAAATTTCTGGAGAATCGTTTCCATGACGCCGGTGAGGTCGGCAAGCACTTGCTCAATCTGCTGAATCTCCGTCCAGATCTTGCTGTTGACGAGGTTCGGATCGCTGTCCGCCAGATGCATGGAAGCGGCGAAATTCTCGCCACGGCCGACGGGGTCGATGATCGTGCAGCGCGCCCGCCCCGGCGGCAGACCGAGCCAGATGCGCTGCAAAATGCCTTCGAGCGCCTGCACGCCCATCTTGCGCCCTTCCTCGACCGTCTCCAGCAACAGCGACGACTTCTCGGGAAAAGCCAGCAGAGCCGGGAAGAGGAGGTTGTCGAGTTCGGGCCGGACGAGTTGATCGTCTTCGGGCATCAGATTCGGAACGTCGGCTTCGGTGATGCGCAATTGGCCGATGGGCAAGCCGAGCGGCAGATCGGTCACCTTCGGATAGACCGCCCAATCTTCGGGGTAGAAATGGCGAAACTCGGTCGCCAGCGATTGAAACTCGTCCTGAAACTCGTTCCACTCGGTCGTCCAAAAGTTCTGCAAATCGGCCCATTCCTGGCTATGGCGATCGATGCTCTGGCCCTTGAGCGTATTGCGGCGATCGATGACCCCTTTACGGCGAGCCTCGAACGCCGCCTTCACTTCGGCGAGCTGCTTGACGAAATACGCCTCGCCCTGCTGAAGTTTGACTTCGCGTTCCTGTTCGATCTTCTTGAGGAAAGGCTCATACTTCTTTTGCACGGCGACGACGGTCGCGTCGCGCGTCTTGCGGTAGTCTTCCTGCATCGCGGTGATGCGGCTGGTCAGTTCGGTGATGGCCTTGTCGTGTTGGATCTTGATTTGTTTGCCGCGAACGGCCCATTCCTTTTTGGCGACTTCAATGGCGTTGTGCTTGGCGACCTTGGCGTTGGCGAGCGCCTGCTCCATTTCGAGCCAGAGCGCCTCGGCCTTTTCTTCCATCTTGCCGAGCAAGATCTGCCGGACGATGAGCCCGACCGGGAACACGACCGCGGGCACGATGAGCAAACCCACCATGACGATGAGAATGTCGAACCCCATCGTGAACATGACGCCGCCGACGATGGCGCTGAGCACGCCCCAGGCGATGCCCATATACACGAACGGCCGGGAGGCGATGATGTGCACGGGGAGGCGATAGTTTTTCATCGCCTCGTGGGTCGTCTTGCTGGCGTCGACCTGGGTTTGCAAATCGCGCCAGGGGTCTTCGCTGGTCGGCGGATTCGGGGCCGGCGCTTTGTCGTCGACTTCGAGCTTCCAGGTGCGCAGCGTTTCGATCGCCTGCTTGCGTTGGGCCTCGATCTTGCCGACCTGGTTGCCGGCTTCTTGTTGCTGCTGCGAAAGCTGATCCTGGCTGTTCTTGGCGTCGGCTTCGCGAATGGTGCCGATCGTCCAGCGCGATTCTTTGAACTCGCCCTCGAGGCCGTTTTTTTGACCGGTGTAGTCGTCGAGGGCTTTTTGTTTGGTCGTTTGATAATCGCTGCGCGCCTTGGCGAGGGCCGCGTCGTATTTCCCGGCAAGCGCTTCGAGCGTGTCGACGCGCTTTTTCTCCATGTCGGCGAGCCCGGCTTCGGAATCGGCGGCGCATTGAGCCAGGGCGTCTTGAAATTCCTGGTCGATCTCCAGATCGCGCTGCGTGCCGCCGGAACGAACCTCCGCTTCGGACGCGGCCCGCTTCTCCACGGCCGCCAGGAATTTCCGCCATGCGTGACGTTGCCGATCGACCCACAATTCGCTCATTGAACCATCTCGAAACGGAACGGGAAAAACCGATAGAGGGGGTTATTAATATTGCGACCTGGATGAACAATCCTCGCGGACCTGCACCAGCACGGGCGCGATCCGGTCCAGAGCGGACAGACACGTGAGCACCGAAGTTTCGAGCGGGTGCCATTTGTCCTTGGTGAATTCGAGGCGCACGGTGTCTTTCCAGATCGCTTCCGACTCCGCCCAGCTACGGCGCAGGGTTTCGAATTCTTTGAAGATCGACGTTCGGCCAAGATCGACGCTCATTGCACATATCCTTGGAGGAAAGAAGGGTTAGCCGAGTTGCTGATACTGTTCGAGGGCCGCGATTTTCTGCGTGAGAAACGCGGTCATGAGCGGGATCGAGTTTTCGACCTGAGTTTTGAGCTGCCGGCCGGGGCCTTCGTAATCGAGGATCGCCTCGGGGAAAGCTCGTAACCAATGCTTGGTCTTTTCCGCCTTGTCTTCGGCATGCTCGAGGCGGGCCTTGCACTTCTTGACTTGCTTTTCTTCTTCCGAAGTATCGGGCGTGCGTTCGCCGACTTTCATGAGCTTCTTGCGTTTGAGCTCGAGCATGGCCTGGGTCATGGCTTCTTCGGCCAGGCGGATTTCCGTCTGCCAGCTCGCGTACTGGTCTTCGAGCCATTCCTGCGTGCGGCGCAGGTCCATGTCGATGTTCATGAGGGCGTCTTTCGCCTTCTCTTGAAAGTGCTGGAGCGACGACTGAAACGTCGTCAAGCCATCGACATTATGAACGTTCGCGGACGGATTCATGAGAGACTCCTACGGAAGAAAAACGACGCGAACCGGCAAGCGAAGGAAGGCTCGCTCTTCGAGCGCCGCCAGCCGATCAGCGCCGCAAATATTCCTCGACCTTCTCGGCCTTGCGGACCAGGAGGGGCATGTGTTCTTCGGAGACTTCGAGGAAATGATTGAGCACGTGCATGGTTTCCTCGAATTCGCGGAGGAACTTTTCATGCTCTTGATCGCGCCACGAATCGCCCAGGCCGGTCAGCTGGCCGCCGAGGCTGGTGAGTTGGTCGCGGAGGTTGTTGTTGAACTGCTTGAGGTGCGAGGCGAAACGACGAAGTTCCGCCGGATCAACAATTGCTTGAGCCATGATGGAGGCGTCCTGGGGGTCAAGGGAAAGAAACTCTCGATGGGTTTCAACGCTGTCATTGTTGCGAGAAACGCCGACAGGTTCAAGCAGAAATCGGCGACGACGCGCGCCATTCGAGTTGTCAAATCAGCGCGTCCCGGCGCAATGCCTCGATCTCGGCCGCCGAGAGTCCGATGAGCCCGCTCAGGAGTTCGTCGGTTTGCTGGCCGAGCCTGGGCGGCATGGAAAACGAGGGCGATTCCGAGCCGAAGCGGAAGGGCGAACCGATGAGGTCGACCGGATTGCCGGCCGGGTCGCGAACCGTCACCTTCATGCCGCGGGCGGCGATTTGCGGTTCGGCGAAAAGTTGTTCATGATTCCACACGGGAGCGTGCGGAACGCCGGCGGCGGTTAAGCTTCGTTCCCAAACGGCGCGCGGCTGCGTGCGCAACAAGTCGGCAAGGATCGGCACAAGTGTGTCGCGCAGGTCGACGCGCTGGGGATTCGTTTTGAAGCGGGCGTCGTGGGCGAGATCGGGGCGGCCGGCCGCATGGCAGAATTGCTGCCATTGCCCGTCATTGCCGACGGCGAGAATCAGCCAGTCGTCCGCCGTCGCAAACGCCTGATAGGGCACGATTTGCAGGTGGGCGTTGCCCTGCCGGACGGGAACGCTGCCGCTCGCCAAATACGCCTGGGCGACATTCACCTGGCTGGCGATGGCGCAATCGAGCAAGGCCAGATCGATCGCATAACCGTGACCGGAGGTTTGCCGGGCATGCACGCAGGCTAGAATCGCAATGGCGGCGTAAAGCCCGGTCACGATATCCGTGATGGCGACGCCGACTTTCGACGGCGGGCCTTCCACCGGTCCGGTGATGTTCATCAGCCCGCTCAAACCCTGGATGGCGAAATCGTATCCCGGGCGATCCGCCATCGGACCCGTGCGGCCAAAACCTGAGATCGAACAGACGATGACGCGCGGATTCACTTTCATCAGCGACGCGGGATCGATCCCGAGCTTGACGGCGCTGGGCGCGCGAAAGTTTTCCAGGACAATATCGCTGACGGCGACCAACCGGTCGAAAATCGCCTTCCCCGCGCCGCGGCCAAGATCGAGCGTGAGCGATTTCTTGTTGCGATTGCACGACAGAAAATAGGCGCTGAAAGGTCCGAGGAACGGCGGCCCCCAGGATCGCGTTTCATCGCCGCTGCCGGGGCGTTCGATCTTGATGACTTCCGCCCCGAGATCGCCGAGCGTTTGACCGCACAGGGGCCCCGCCAAGACTCGCGAGGCATCGAGAACGCGTAAGCCGGCAAGAGGTGTCATCGTGTTCGCTTTCGCAGATCCGCTCGGGAGATCCATCGCAAGTTCGCAGGCGGAACGCCGGACGCGTTGCATTTCCCGATGTTCGTTGCGATCCCTCTGGGATATTCTGTATTGTAGTCGGCCCTTCAGGGAAAAGGACATGAGTCTGCCGGAAACCATTCAACGCATTTATCACGAGCTGTCGATCCGCTACGATCGTCAACGCGAAGAGGGATTGCGCGATGTGTTTCTGTTGTTGGCCGCCGATGTCGCTTTCGCGTCCGGGCGCGGAGACGAAGCGGAACGCTTGCACCATGAAATGATCCAGGCCAATCCGAACAGCATCGTGCGGCCGTTTCCGTCATTCGCGGCCGCGCTGCAATCGCTCGATATTCAGGATTATCTGGCCGACCTGCGTCGGCAGTTTCCGCCGGAGGAGGCCGAGAAGCTTTTGCTCAAAGTGCGCGCCAATCCGCTGGGGCGTCCTGCCGATTCCAAAAAAACGCTGTCGCAGCGAGACACGCAAGAAGTGATCGCCCCCACCGCGAGGACCGTGAACATGCCCGCTCCGACGAACCTGCCGCCGCGCAAGAAAAGTCCTTATGAACAACAATACGTGCCGCTGCCGCCGGCGCTGGACGAATCCCCGTGGAACGCCCGGCTCACGTTCGTCTGGCTCGTCCTGTTGAGCGCCGCGGGATTCGGGCTTGCTTTTTGGTCGCTGGTGCGGCCGTTGTGGCAATAACAATCGTGAAGGCGTCCCGCTCGCCCTCACGCAAGGAACCGTCATGCCAACCACGTCTCAGTTGTTCACCGTGACCGCCGAAATGGTCGACAAGACCGTCGCTGCGGGCCTGCGCCATTTTCTTCCGGGCACGAGTTGGTCGCAAGCCCGCGCTCTCATCGATGGCCGTCGCGTCCGCTTTAACGGCGAACTCTGGCTCGATGAAGTGCGCCGTTTGAAAATCGGCGATCAAATCGAAATCCTCTCGCATGGCGTGAAAGCGAAGAGCCTCGTCGATCAGATCGTGCTCCGGCATGTCGACGAACATCTCGTCGTCGTCGAGAAGCCCGCGGGCATTTCGACGGTCCGCCATCCCTCCGAACGAGATTGGCTGGAAAACCGCCGCCTGAAAGTGCCCACGCTCGACGATCTCGTCTTGCGCCAACTCGGCGAAGAGCTGCCGACCATGAAGCACCATCCCCGGCCCAAACTCCGCATCGTCCACCGCCTCGACAAAGAGACCAGCGGGCTTGTCGTCTTCGCCCGCACCGTGCCCGCCGAACGCGGCCTGGGCGTGCAGTTCAAAGATCATACCGTCACGCGCCGCTATTATGCCCTCGCCGTCGGCAATGTGAAAAGCCAGACGCACAAGAGCACGCTGGTGCGCGACCGCGGCGATGGCCGGCGCGGCAGCACGAAGTCGACCAGCCTGGGCAAGACCGCCATCACACACATCGAGACCGTCGAAAAATTCCGCGGCTTCACGCTTGTCTCATGCCGGCTCGAAACCGGCCGCACGCATCAAATCCGCATCCATCTCGCCGAGAGCGGCCATCCCGTTTGCGGCGAACAGGTTTACAATCGCCCTCTCAACGGCGCCGCCCATTTCGACGCCAGCGGCACGCCGCGTCTCTTTCTGCACGCGACCGAACTCGGCTTCCAGCACCCCATTACGGGCGAGGCGATGCACTGGGACCAGCCGCTCCCGCCCGATCTGGTGGGCACGATCGAACGACTCCGACTCAAGACGGCTCAGGAATGATTTGCAATGGACATGAAGTGGAACGACACCGATCCGGAAACCGACCAGCGCCGCTTTATCTGCGCCGAGCGTTTCGCGGGGGTCTGGAAGTTCAAATCGAAGCTGCAACGGCGCGGCGACTGGACCAAAGATTTGCAACCGACACGAGCGATGTGGGAACACGTCGTCGATTGCCTCGAACGTCGTTACTGGCGCCGTGAAGGCGTGGAACTTGCAGATATTGAACAAGTCAAACGCATCTTGGCCGAGGTGATCCGCAAGGAAACGCTACGCGATTCGTAAGCCAAGAAGACTTGGCGGAAAGCGGCGGTCGAAGGCGTCAGGGGATCGGGCAACTCAAACCGAGGGGGGCGTGCATGCTTCAGCTCTTCGTCTATGTGTGCGTCGCTATCGCATGCATCAATTTCCTTCGCATCGTATTGTATGGCCTTCCAAAAAAGCGAAAATGATCGGCGCGAGGGCGCTTTTGCAAGACGGTCATCCTGTTTCCTTCCAGGGCGGGGACGAATTCCGCTGCGAACGAGAAGATTGAATGGCGGACATTCCGAACACAGCATTGCCTGAAAAGTCCGATCGATTGCAATCGATCGACATCACGCGCGGCTTGATCATGGCCGTGATGGCCCTGGATCATGTCCGCGATTATTTCTCGAACGTCCACTTCCGGCCCATGGATCCCGCCCTCACGACCGTCCCCCTCTTCTTCACCCGTTGGCTGAGCCATTTTTGCGCTCCCGCGTTCTTTCTGCTGGCCGGCATCGGCGTCTTTCTGGCGCTGGCGCGGGGCAAATCGCGGCTTCAGCAGGCACGCTATCTCTTCTCGCGCGGCGTCGTCCTGGTGGTCTTGGATCTGGTTGTCGTGCGCGTCGGCTGGGATTTCAACTTCGCGTTTTCCGGCGGACTGTGGTTCATCGTGCTCAGCACGCTCGGCTTCTCGATGATGATTTTGGCGGGGCTGATCTTTCTGCCGTACCCCGTCGTCGCTCTTTTCAGCGTCGTCGTGATCGGCGGGCACAATCTCTTCGATGACGGACTCGATGCCGCGGAACTGGGGCGATGGGAGCCGCTCTGGGTGTTCCTGCATCTGCGGCAAGACAGTTCGGTGGCGGGCGTGCCCTTTTACATCAGCTACCCATTGCTGCCGTGGGTCGGCGTCATGTCGTTGGGCTATTGTCTCGGGCCTATCTTTCGCTTCG
>JBAXFO010000047.1:0-12784 GCA_037139885.1 Planctomycetota bacterium | reverse complement strand
GTCAGGACGCCGCGCCCGACCTCCTCGCCGGCGGTGTTGCGGAGGCGGTACTCCAGGCGCTCCCCCGCGCGCCACGGTGCGGCACTGAAGACGTCGGCGGTTTTCGCACCAGGCATCACCACGCTGCAACCGCTGAGCAGCGCGGCGACCGAGCCGGCGACCAGCAAAGACACCAGCGCAGTGAGGAATGAGGCCGCCCGGGCACTCCACCCGGTGCGCGCACGGAGTGCGGTCACGAAGCAACCGGGAGCGATTGCAGGACGGACCGAATGATCGGAATCGCGGCGTCGATGTCGTCGCGCGTGAGTTTCGCGTCGGCGAGCACGCGCCGCAGCGGCAGGTCGATGCGGCCGAGGATGGCGTTCGTCCAGGCCTGGAACTGCTCGCGCGTCACGGTGACGGTCGTTCCCTTCTCAGGAATATTCCCATCAACATCCGGATAGGGAATCGTGTGGCTGTCTTGCCGTGAGAGCTTGCGTTTGGCGATCTCGCAAAGCTGCAACAAGCGGGAGACACGTTCGGGAGCTTCCATTTCGGCGCGCTCGAAGTTCGCGCCTTGCGTTTCCAAAACGCGGGCGGCCAGCGTGCGCGTAAAGTCTTCGCCGCCGAGAAAGGTTTCGCCGGCCGACGATTTCACTTCGAGCATGCCGTCGAAGATCTCCACCACCGAAACGTCGAACGTGCCGCCGCCGAGGTCGAAAATCAAAATCTTCTTCTCGCTGCGTGCTTCGTGGAAGCCATACGCCAGAGCGGCGGCGGTCGGTTCGTTGAAGATGCGTTCGACTTCGAGGCCCGCGATGCGGCCCGCGTTAATGGTCGCCTTCCGCTGCTGGTCGTTGAAGTACGCCGGCACGGTGATCACCGAGCGCGTCACCGTCTCACGGAAAAAGGCTTCCGCATCTTCCTTGATCGTGCGCAGGACAAGGCTCGACAATTCTTCCGGCGTGAACGAACGCCCTTCGATGGTCGTCTTCCAATCCGATCCCATGAAGCGTTTGAAGACGGCCGCACAACGCTGCGGCGCGACGACTTGCAGCTCTCGCGCCGCACGCCCGACGACCAACTTGCCATCGCGATCGATGCCGACGACGGACGGAGTGAGCGATTCGCCGAGAGCGTTGGGGATAATCTTCGGCCCATCGTCGGAAAGGTACGCCGCCACCGAGTTGGTGGTGCCCAGATCGATTCCGATGATTCGGCTCATAAAGGGCGCATCCCGTGAAACAAACGATCTCGCTATTTTGAAGACTCGACCGCAAAATTACCATGGGGGAATTTGCACGAGAAATCGGGTCGACCGCAGGAATTTGGTTTTGGGCTGGCCGAACGAGCTAATTCGATTTGTCGCGACGATAGGATAGTGCAATGGCGCGCAGCCGGTCGCGGTCGGCCGGCGCCAATTCGGGCCAGGGAAGCGCCTGGGACCGGCAAGCCAGCGTGCCGCAGCGGCAGGCCAGGGACCAGTCGGCGCATGAGATGGACGTCGAATAATCTTAGGTGATTTCCTCGCCAACATCGATATCGCGAAGAGCGTAGAGAATCGGTTCGCCCGTGATAAAGCCCGCATTGGGATTGCACGAGTGATTGCCGCAATCGTCGGTGAGCCGAATGAAGCCAAAGATCGTCGCCGACCTGCATGGCCATGCCATCGTCCCGCAGATCCGCGACGCGCAGCAACGTTCCTTTCATTTCGACGAGCAACGAACCCGCTTGCTCGTCGTGTGGCGCACGGTTTCAAGGCGCTTGAATTGCCGCGTTGAAAACGTGCCCCAAGTCGCAGGAATTTGTGTGGGTATTGTGAAACTCCGCGTTGTCGGCTGCTCCGAGCGGCGGGCATGCTCTACAATGTCGCGAACATCGACTCTCCGAGCGCCTTCCGGTATGCGTCGTCACTTCGTCATTCCCGTCTTGCTGACAGCGATCGCCATCGCCGCCTATGCGACCAGTTTCGACGGTCAGTTTATTCTCGACGACGAACACAGCATCATCGAGAACGCCGCGATACGGACCTTTCCGCCGAGCCTGACCATTTTAAGGTCGCATATCGGGCGCTCGCTGGTGACGGTGTCGCTCGCCTTGAACTTCAAGCTCGGCGGCCTTTCGACATTCGGGTATCACGCCTTCAATCTGGCGGTCCACATCTTGGCAGGGCTGACACTCTACGGACTCGTGCGCCGCACGTTGCTCCGCGAACCCTCGGGAACAACCTGGCGCGAAAGCGCAACCGGTCTGGCGGCGACGGTCGCCCTGTTCTGGCTCGTTCATCCCTTGCAGACGGCGAGCGTCACCTACATCATTCAGCGTTGCGAATCGATGATGGGCCTGTTTTATTTGCTGACGCTCTACGCGCTCGTTCGCGGCTCCGATGCACAATCGGCGGTCGCGCGCGGCGGGTGGTATGCGGCGGCGGTTCTTTCGTTTGCGGCCGGGATGTGTTGCAAGGAGGTCATGGTTTCGGCGCCAGTCGTCGCGATTCTTTACGATCGCATCTTTCTCGCGGCATCGTGGCGGGAGTTGATGCGCCGACGCGGGATCGTCTATCTCGGGTTCGGCGGCTGCCTCCTCCTCGCCGTCCCGATCGTCGAGACGGTGCTGCGTTCGGACAACCCGCAAACGATGGTCGGCTTTCACGCCGCCAGCATTTCCGCCCGCGATTACGCCCAATCGCAACCGGGAGTCATCGTCCATTACCTCAAACTCGTTCTCGTCCCTTTTCCGCAGTGCCTCGATTACATGTGGCCCGTCGCTCGCGAACCGTTCGACATCATCATCCCGGCGTCGATCGTTTTGGCCGCCGTGGGTTTGACGATTTACGGATTGTGGCGCGTTCCCAAGCTCGGCTTCTGCGGGACCGCGTTCTTTTTGATTCTCGCGCCGACATCGAGTTTCGTACCGATCGCCGATCTCGCGTTCGAACATCGGATGTACGTGCCGCTGGCTCCGGTCATCGTGCTGCTCGTCCTGGCGGGGCATGCCTTCATGGTGCGTTTGGGTCGGCAGAAACAATGGTCCGATCGGGAGCTTCGCCGCCGCGAGATGGCGGTGATGGGGGTGACGACAATCGTCCTCGCCCTGCTGACGGCCACGAGAAATCTCGATTATGGGAATGAAGGCGCGATGTGGCTGCTCGTGACCGAGCAATGTCCGCACAACATTCGGGCGCAGGGCAATTTGGGACGCGCCTACAACCGCATCGGCCGCCACGAAGACGCTCGGCTCCGGTACGCCGAATTCCTGCGCCGCTGTCAACATCCCAACGCTCACACCGGCATGGCGGAAGCCCTCGTGGGATTGGGCCGACCGACCGAGGCCCTTGAGCACTATAAGGCCGCCGTGCGGCTCGACCCGCTCCGCGCCTACGATCACTACGCCATCGGCCAAATCCTGGCCCTCGATAAGAAATATCACGACGCGGAAACGTATCTGCGCGACGCCGACCGCCTTCGCCCGGACCATCCGCCGACGCTGCTCGCGCTGGCGCACGTCCTCCAATCCCTCAGCCGCGCGGACGAAGCCCATCGCGTTTACGACCGGGCCGTCGCCATCGACCCAAACCTTGCCGGTCGCCGTCAACTCTGGCAAAACGATGTCCAATCCGGCTTCTCTCCGCGCTGATGTCGCTTACTTGGCGTCATTGCGGCTTGGCGTGAGATCTTTCTCTATTCGACTTTCGCCCTGCTGTCGCGTGGGTCCGGAGTACCGGGGCGAGGGGAGCCGGCGCGTCACAATCGGCAAAATTTATGTTTGCGGAACAGATTGCCGATATTGACATGGGGTCGTCCGTTCATCCCTTGGGATAAGTCGTGGCCGTTCGATGGCGAAATTCGCTGGTTGCCATGCTCGGCCTTCTGGGGACTGTGGCCGGCTGCCGTCTCCTGGACACGCCGCCTCCGTATTCGGTGAGCGATCAACTCGACGAACGAACCGGAATTTCGCCAGCCCAATTCCCCTCTGGACCGGCTTTGGGCGAAGATGGCGCCGTCGCCTTGGCTCTCAATCATAATGCCGCCTTTCGCGAGATCCTGTGCGATCTCGGCATCGCTCGGGCGGATGTCATCGATGCCGGGATCATTCCGAATCCCGAACTCCGCTTCTTCGCTCCCGTCGATCCACGGCCCCTCGAATCGTATCTGGAATTCCCGATCGACACGTTCATCCTTCGGCCCAAACGCGTCGCCATCGCCAAATTCGAGGCGGAACGAATCCGCGAAACGGTCATCCAGTCGGGGCTCAATCTGGCGCGCGACGTTCGGGTCGCTTATGCGGACGTGCTCCTGGCGCTCGACCGGCAAACGATCGCGCGCGACAACGAGACTCTCCGCCGGCGTATCGCCAGCATCGCCGAAAAGCGCTTGAAGGCAGGCGACGCGAGTCCGGCCGATGTCGCCGCGGCACGGACCGATGTCGAGCGTTCGGCGCAGGAGTTTCAGCGGCTCGAGGAAGATGTCGCGATCGCGCTCGAACGCTTCCGGATTTTACTCGGCTGCACGCAACCCGATTGCACGCTGACGCCCTACGACCTGCCGCTCCCGGCATTGCCCGACTCGTCGGAAAGCATGCTCGAACGAGCCCTGCAAACTCGGCCCGATGCCCTGGCGGTGAGTCAGGCAGTGGCCTCGGCGGAAGAAAAAGTAAAGCTCGCCCATTGCGACTGGATTCGCTTTTTCGGCACGTACTACACCTATTCCGATCTGCATGTTGTGCAGCATCGTCCCGGCTTCCGGATGACGGTGCCGATCTTCAATTGGAACCAGGGCAAAATCGCCCGGGCGGACGCCGATCTCGAAAAAGCCCGGGCTCAACAACGAACCGTTCACGACCGGATCGTGCTCGATGTGCGCCAGGCCTTCTTACAATGTCAACAGGCGCAGCGCGATCTCGAACGCTGGCGCACGAAGGTGCGGCCTGCCGTCGATGACGCGGTCGCCAAATCGGATCGCGCTTATCAGGCCGGGGATGTCGCTCTGACGCTCGTGCTCGAAACGTCGCGGCAGATTCTCGATACGCGCGTCCGCGAAGCCCAGTTGAAAGCGGAACTCCGCAAAGCTTTCGCGGAACTGGAGCGGAGCGTCGGTCAGAAAATCTCGCCGCCGCCAACCCTGGAGATCGAGTTGCCGTGAACCAGGAATCGCTGCAAACGTCGCTCGGCCGCTGGGTCGTCACGGGGCTGCTCATGGCGGTCAGCGCGGGCGGGGCCTGGTTCTTCGCCCGTCAGCAACCCAAGCCCCCCGAGGTCAAGACGCCCACGTCGAGCGTCGGCACGGTCCTCAAAGAAGCCGATCTCACCACCATTTCGATCAGCGACGAAGCCCGGCAGAAATTGCAGATCCGCGAAGCGACCATCGAACGCCGGGCCATGAAACGCAGCCGGCTCTACGGCGGCGAAGTGTTCGCACCTCCCGGACAGACGATGACGGTCGCCGCCCCGCTGATGGGCCTGATTCGCGCGGGCTCCGAACCGACGCCACGGCCGGGCCAGGCGGTTCGCAAAGGCCAGCCGATCTTGACCCTGACCCCCATTCTCTCGCCCGACGCTCGCGCCAATCTCGCGGGCTCCCTCGTCGATGCCGAGGGTCAGGTCAAAACTGCGAAGACGCAAGTCGAAGCCGCCCAGATCGCCTGGAATCGCGCCCAGGAACTTTACCGGCAAGACGCCGGCAGCAAACGCGGCGTCGATGAAACCCAGGCCCTGTTCGACATCGCCCGCAAGAATCTCGACATGGTCGAAGCGCGCAAGACGCTTTTCACCAAAGTCGTCGGCGAAGCCGAGACCGGCGCCGCCCATTCGATCGCTTTGGGGGCGCCGCTCGACGGCATTCTCAAAGACATTCACGTGGCCGCGGGCGACACCGTGCCGGGCAACGCCTCGCTTTTCGTCGTGACGCGTCTCGATCCCCTCTGGGTGCGCGTCCCCGTTTACGTCGGCGACATCGGCTCGATCGACCCGGCCGCCGCCGCCGCCATCGTGCCGCTGGGCGATGGCTCGGGCAAACCGATCGCGTCGGCTCGCCCCGTCCCCGCGCCGCCGTCCGCGACCGCAGCCGCTTCCAGTGTGGATCTCTACTTCGAACTGCCCAACCCCGCCCTGGCGTTTCGCCCGGGGCAACGACTCGGCGTCACGCTCGCGCTCAAAGCCGACGACGACAATCTCACCATCCCCTGGTCGGCCGTCGTTCACGACATCCATGGCGGTTCCTGGGTTTACGAGCAGCTCGAACCGACAAAATTCGTCCGCCGCCGTGTCCTTCTGCAACGTATGCAAGACGGTTACGCCGTTCTCGCCGAGGGGCCTGCCGTGGGGACGAAGATCGTCGTCGACGGCGCCGAGGAATTGTTCGGCATCGAAGTCGGGTTCGCGAAATAGGTTGCAGGCCCGCGGGGCATTCACGGAGCCGAATCGATGATGCGCTGGCTGGTGCAGACCGCTCTGGAACTTCGCGTCGCCGTGCTCGCCCTGGCGACGCTGCTCATCATCGTCGGCGTCCGTCTCGCCCCCACGTTGCCGCTCGATGTGTTTCCCGAATTCGCTCCCCCCTATGTCGAAATTCAAACCGAAGCGCCCGGCCTGTCAGCGGAAGAAGTCGAGGCGCTTGTCACCGTGCCTCTGGAGAACAGCCTTAACGGCACGGCCGGTCTCAAGACCATTCGCTCGAAATCCGTGCTCGGCCTGTCGTCGATCGTCATGATTCTCGCCGAGGGCGCGAACGTCGACCGCACCCGGCAGCTCATTCAAGAACGCCTCGCCGTCGAAGCGCCGCGCCTGCCGACCATCGCCCGGCAACCCGTCATCTTGCAACCCCTGTCAACGCTTAGCCGGACCATGATGATCGGCGCCACGTCGACGACGCTGTCGCAGCGCGATCTGTCGGTCGTCGCCCTGTGGACGATTCGCCCGCGGCTCATGGCTGTGCCGGGAGTCGTCAACGTCGCCATCTGGGGTCAACGCGACAAGCAGTTTCAGGTACTCGTCGACCCCGATCGCTTGCGCGCGAACCAGGTAACGCTCGACCAGATCGTGAAAGCGGCGCAAGACGCCGTGGCCCTCGATGGCGGCGGCTTTCTCGATACGCCCAACCAACGGCTCGCGGTTCGGCAGCGGCCCGCCGTCGTCGATGCCGTGGATCTGGGCCGCATCGTCGTCTCCCATACAGCCGGAGCGACCGTTCGCATGGGCGATGTCGCGAATGTGCAGATCGGTTCGCCCGCCCCAATTGGCGACGCGATCATCAACGATGTCCCCGGCCTGCTGCTCATCGTCGAAAAGCAGCCGAACGCGAATCTGCTCGAAGTGACCCGGCAAGTCGAAGCCGCCCTCGAGTCGCTGAAGCCCGGCCTCACGGGCATCGAACTCGACGCCAAGATTTTCCGCCCTGCCACCTTCATTGAACGCGCCATCGACAATTTGAATCACGCCATGATCACGGGTTGCCTGCTCGTGGTCTTGGTCTTGATCGTGTTCCTTTACGATTGGCGGACAGCCCTCATCAGCATCACCGCCATCCCGCTATCGATCGTGGCCACGGTCGTCGTGCTGTCATGGTGGGGGTTGACGATCAACACGATGATCATCGCCGGGCTCGTCATCGCCCTGGGGGAAGTCGTCGACGACGCCATCATTGACGTCGAAAATATCGTACGGCGTTTACGACTCAATCGCCTGGTCGACAAGCCACGGCCCGCATTCGATGTCGTTCTCGACGCGTCGCTTGAAGTCCGCAGCGCCGTGGTGTTCGCGACGCTCATCGTGATCCTCGTGTTCATTCCCGTTTTCTTCCTCGAAGGCCTGGCAGGGGCGTTCTTTCGGCCGTTGGCGATCGGCTATGTGCTGGCCATTCTCGCATCGCTCATCGTTGCGTTGGTCGTCACTCCCGCGTTGAGCCTGATGATCTTGCCGGGCGATCGCGGTTTGAGTCACGAACCGCCGCTCGCGCGCTGGTTGAAAGGCCCTTATACCCGGGCGCTTGAGGGGCTTTTGCGGCAGCCGTGGGGGGCGATCGTGTTTCTGATCCTTGCGTTCGCCGGCACCGGATTTCTGGTCACCCGGCTGGGCCAGGAGTTTTTGCCCGACTTTCAAGAGACCGATTTCTTGATGCACTTCGTCGAAAAGCCGGGGACATCGATCGAATCGATGCGCCGCGTCACCGCTCTGGCGAGTAAGGAACTCCGGGCGATTCCCGGGGTCAATCATTTCGGTTCGCACATTGGCCGGGCCGAGGTGGCGGATGAAGTCGTCGGGCCGAACTTCACGGAGCTATGGATCAGCATCGATCCCGATGTCGACTATGCGTCCACGGTGGCCCGCGTGCAAAAGACCGTCGACGCCTATCCGGGCCTTTATCGGGATCTCCTCACGTTCTTACGCGAACGCACCAAAGAGGTGCTCACGGGCTCGAGCGCGAGCATCGTGGTCCGCATCTACGGCCCCGATCTCGCCCGGCTCCGCGCCAAGGCTCAGGAGGTTTACGCCGTCATGGGCAAGGTGAACGGCGCGGTCAATTTGAAAGTCGAACCGCAAGTTTTGGTCGCGCAGGTGGAAGTGCGTTCCCGGCCCGAAGCTCTGGCGCAATTCGGCCTCACCCCAGGACAAGTCCGTAAAGCGGTGACGACGCTCGTGCGCGGGCTCAAGGTTGGGGAGATTTACCAGGATCAGAAGAAGTTCGATGTCGTCGTCTGGGGCGTTCCGGAAGTGCGCGCGGACTTGGACGCGCTGCGAAACTTACGCATCGATATTCCCGGCGGCGCTCACGTTCCGCTCAAGGATGTCGCGGATGTGCGCATCGTGCCCGCCGCCAACGAAGTGAAACGCGAAGGAGCCTCGCGGCGCATCGATGTCGTTTGCGACGCCAAGGGCCGCGACCTCGGCTCCGTCGCTCGCGATGTCGAGGCGGCCGTGCGCACGTTGACGTTCGATCAAGAATATCATCCCGAGTTTCTCGGCGAATACACGCATCGTCAGGAATCGCAAACGCGCCTGCTCGGGCTCACGGGCCTCGCGTTTCTCGGCATCTTGTTGCTGCTTTATATCGACTTCAAATCGCTGCGGTTGACGTTGCTCGTCGCCCTTACGATCCCGTTCGCCCTCATCGGCGGCGTCGCCGGCATCGCGCTGGTCGGCGGCAGCGTTTCGATCGGCTCGCTGGTCGGCTTCGTCACCGTCCTCGGCATCGCAGCCCGCAACGGCATCATGCTCGTCAGCCACTATCGGCACCTCCACGAAGTCGAAGGCGAACCGTTCGGCCTGCCGCTCGTCGTTCGCGGCGCTCAGGAACGGCTGCTCCCCATTCTCATGACCGCCTCGGCCACTGGACTCGCGCTATTGCCGCTGGCGATCACGGGCAACAAACCGGGGCAAGAGATCGAGTATCCGCTCGCCGTCGTCATTCTCGGCGGGCTGATCACGTCGACGCTTCTCAATCTGTTTCTCTTGCCGCCGCTTTACTCCCTCTTCGGCGAGACGAAAACGCCCGCGCCTCTTTAAAGCGTCTGACCTCCGCACGCCGGTGCGGCTGAGTTTTCTTGGGGCCGAGTCTCTGCTCCAAAACGGGCGCCCTGTCTCGGCTTGACAAAAAATATGCGATTGTTATGGTTCGCCGTCCACGTGGCGGAAGGCGGCAGTCTGGGGAGACTGTGGCCGGTCAAGCGCCATGGGATGGGGGACGAGAACGTCATGCCGGATGCGACCACGAATGTCGCCGCGCTCAGGGAACTGGTTCGTCGTTTTGGCGACGAGCGGTCCTGGCAGCCGTTTCATACGCCGAAGAATTTGGCGATGGGAATGGCGATCGAGACGGCGGAACTCATGGAGCATTTTTTGTGGGTGGATGGGCCGCGTTCGCGGGAGCTGGGTTTCGATCCGGAGCGCCGTGAGGCCATCGCCGACGAGGTGGCGGACGTTTTCTGTTATGTGTTGAATCTTTGCAACGTCCTCGAGTTGGATTTGTCGACGGAGCTGGAGCGGAAGCTGAAGAAGAACGCGCTCAAGTATCCGGTCGAGAAATTTCGCGGTCGTTTTGAGGCCGCCGACGAGACGTAAGTCGCCCCACATATTCACGCATCCGCGTGGATGCTCGCAGGGGGTTGGGGGACCGAGGAAATGGGGTCGTGATGCACAAGCGAACCATCACGGTGGGCGCGATTCTAGGAGTAGGACTCCTGGGGACGCTGTTCGCCATGGCGCAGGAGTCGGCGTTGCCCAGGCCGCGCCCGGTGATGCCGCCGCCGGCGAAGGAAACCGATGCGCCCCTGATCCTGCCCGAAACGCCTGCCGCATCCGCGCCGACGCTCGTCGAGACGCCGGCCGAACCGCCGATGATGCTCCCCGATCTGCCTGCGACGCCCAAGGCGCCCACTCTCGAACCGAAGGATGTCATTCAGCCCGTTCAACACCTTGAGATCAAGCCCGCGCCGAAGGTTCCGGCCCCGGTGAAACTCGATGCGCCGCCCGATTTCGCGCCGCTCTTTGCGCCGCCGGCGGCTCCCGTCGCTCCCATGCCGCCGGTCGCTCCGATCAATGAACCGCTGCCGCAACCGCTCGCGCCTCCGGTGATGTTCCCTGTGGCTCCGCCAGTGATCGAGCCGACGCCGGTTCCCGTGCCGCCTCCGGTCATGGTGATTCCGGAGGTGAAGGAACCTGTGAAGGCGCCAGTGTCGGCGTCGCCGAAGCCGTGGACGCCGACGGATACGCCTGCGCAAGTCGATCCCAAGATCGACGTGCGGGCGCCGTTGCTCGCGCCGCTCGATCCGCCGATCCAGCGGACGCCCTCGATTCCCGTCAACGATACGGTCCCCGGAACGCCTCGCTTCGTGGTGGCTCCGAGGTCGACTGCGTCCCAGCCCGCCCAGATTCCGCCGCTCGATTCGGCGCCGGTGCAACCGCAAACCGCGCCGCCGCCGATCGTGCCCGATCACGGCATCTATCGCTTCACGCCCGTCCGCAGCAAACAGGTGACGGCGAACAAGGTCGCATCGCCCGCGCCCCTCGTGCAGGAGTCGCCGCGACTCAAAGGTCCGGAACTGGCGCCTTATCCGCCGAATTCGCTGCTGGGCGCGCTGACGCCGCAAATCACCTTCGAAAAGCGCGGTCCGTTGCTGCACAAGATTGGCGGTCCGCTGAAATATCAGATCGTCCTGAAGAACGTCGGGGCGGTGACGGCGCAAAGCGTGCGCGTCGAAGACGAGATCCCCGGCGCCCGGCTCAACCTCGCAACGCCCGATGTCGCTCAACAACAGGGCGATCGTCTGGTGTGGATTCTGCCGTCGCTGCGGCCCGGCGAAGAACAGACCATCATCGAAGAAGTGATCCCGATTCGGCCCGGCGAAGTCGTGAGCACGACCTCGGTTCACGTTTACGCCAGCACAAGTTTCCGCACGCGGCTTGATGGCGACATCCCGGCTCCGCATGGTCTGTCGCGTCAACTCGATCCGACGCCCGGCCCCTTGCTCAACGTGGATCCGACGCCGATCCAGCGCCCGCTCGAACTGCTGCCGCCGAACACGCAGTCGGCCGTGCAACCGAACGTGCAACCGAAAACGCCCGTTCCGCCCCAGCAGCCGGAAAAGATTCCGATGACGGTCGAAGTCAAAGCGCTCCCGACTGTTGAGCTGGGCAAGAAATTGGTCTTCGAAGTCGTCATCGCCAACATCGGCACGACGCCGCTGACCAAGATGGTGCTGTACGGTAAAATCCCGGTCGGGTTCAGCCATCCCGAAGGGGACACCATCGGCGCCGACTTGCCCGACATGGCGCCGGGCGACACGAAGGTTTACAAGATGCCGATGACGGCGGTGGCGGCGGGGAAATATCTCGTCGAGGTCCGCGTGACGGCTGCCCCGAATTTCGAACTCGTCGCCAGCCCGGTGATCACGGTCGAGAGCCGCGGCCTGACGATTCAGCAATCGGCCAACCCGCGCATGACGCTGGGCCGCGACAACGAGATCAAGATTGTAGTCGGCAACAATCAGGCCACGCCGCTCACGCAGGTGCAAGTCACCGACGTGCTGCCCGAGGGCCTGGAGTTTGTCTCGGCCAGCGATCGGGCCGATTATTCTCCGAAGAGCCGCACGATTACCTGGATGCTCGAAACCGTTCCTGCCGGCCGCTCGCGAACGTTGAGTGTGCGGGTGCAGCCGAAATCGAACGGCTCGTATCCGCATGAAGTGGTCGCCCGGGTCGATGAACTGCCCGAAGCGCGCTCGACGAACGTTCTGCAAGTGGAAGGTTCCTCGGCTCTGCAAGTGACGATTCAAGATCGGGACGATCCGCTCGAGCAAGGCAAAGACACCGTCTACGCCGTGCGGATCACCAACACCAGCGCGATGGCCGCGACGAACGTCCATGCCGTGATTTCGCTGTCCGACGGACTGGATCCGAGCGGCTTCGCACAAGCGCCGACAGCTTACCGCATCAGCGGCCGCGACATCGTTTTCAGTCCGATTCCCAAGTTGCAACCGGGAGCGACAGCGACCATTCACTTGGGCGCCCGCGGCTCCGTCGCGGGGTCGCAAAACGTCCGCGTGCAAGTGGTCAGCGATCAGCTGCGAGCGCCTGCGGTTCGCGAAGAGCGGACGCAAGTGCGCGAGAAATAGTCGCCCCGCGAGCAAGGTTTCGGGGGACGAGCCAAGCCGATCCGTATCGAACGCGCCCGACAGGACGTGTGTGACCCAAGCCGACCCCTTGGGGGTCGAATGAACCGGAACACGATACATCGCGACGACCCCCAAGGGGTCGGCTTGGGTCACGTACGACGGCGAGCGGGATTCTTGTTTGGAGCGGCACACGGTGTTA
>JBAXFO010000046.1:0-12814 GCA_037139885.1 Planctomycetota bacterium | reverse complement strand
CCGGATAGAGTTTCGCGAGCCCCTTGAGGATGGCGCGAGCACGGGTACGAAGGGCAGGGTCGGGCATAACGACAACCTTGAAAGCCGAGTCGGTTGAGACGCCTCGGGGCGAAGCAACGGTATTCTCTACGGCACCGCCAACACGCGCAACGTTCCATCGCTGCCCGCGATGACGGCGCTGCGCGTCGGGCCGATCATGGCGAGCGCGAGGATGCCGCCGTCGCGCGCTTCGAGAGCGGCGATCTCGAAGTGTTCGTCCGCGTCCCACCAACGCACGCTCTGATCCTGACTGGCGGACAACAGCGATCGGCCGTCGGGGAGAAAGGCGACGCCCGTGACCATTTGCTTGTGGCCGCGAAGTTCGCAGATCGGCTCGACGCGATCGATGTTCCAGAGTCGGACGCACGTATCGAAATGCGCGGTGGCGATGCGGTTGGCCGTGAGGGCGATGCCGAGGATCGGGCCGCCGGTGGCGTTCCAGGTTTGAACGGGCTGACCCGAGCGCAGATCCCAGCGAAGGAGGGTTTGATCGCGGCTGCCGGTGAAGATCGAATCGCCATCGCCGCTCACGGCAAGGCACGTGACGGCTCCGCCATGCCGCGCCAGACGTTGCACTTCACGGCCCAGTTGCAGATCCCAGACACGCAGAGTCTTGTCATCGCTCCCCGAGAACAACCAGCGGTCGTCGGGGGAGAACGCGAGACAGCGAACGGCGGAACTATGTCCCGCGAGCCGCCGCACCTCCTGGCCCGTCGACGGATCGAAGATGCGAATCGACACGCCGACAGCGGCCGCCACGAGATCGCCAGCGGTCGAAAACGCGACGGCCCGCACCTCCTGAACCTGGCGCGGGATGACTCGTTGCGGGATACCCGACGCGACATCCCAGATGCGGAGAGTTTGGTCTTTGCCCGCCGATGCCGCCATCCGGCCCGCGACATCGACCGCCACGCATGACGCGGGTCCAACATGGCCCCGCAGAACGCGCGCTTCGTGCGGCTTCGGCCCGGCAGGTTCCCAGGAGGCGTAATCCGTGCGGAGGAGTTCATCGAGCGCGACGATCAACTCGGCCGGCGCTTGAAAGCGATCGGCCGGCTTCTTGGCGAGTAACTTCGCAATCACTTCCGCGACGGCGGGAGCGATCTCCGGACGTACGAGATTGACCGCTCGGGGGATCTGCCAGCGCTGCTTGTCGAGCTTCGAAACCAGGCTGCCGCCGGGAAACGGGACCTCGCCGACGAGCACGAAATAGAACGTGCAACCGAGGCTGTAAAGGTCGGCCCGGACATCGGCTCCGTGTGGATCTTCGAGTTGCTCGGGGGCGACGAAGTCGGCGGTGCCGATGACGGAGCCTCCCTGGGTCAACGTGCTGAGCGCTTCGCCCGGATGATGTTCGCTGTGCAGCACGCGGGCGACGCCCATGTCGAGCACTTTCACGATCGCGGCCGAGCCGTCCGGATGTCGGCCCGAAGGGGGCACGATCATGATGTTCGAGGGTTTGATGTCGCGATGGACGAGACCGTTGGCGTGGGCGTGAGCTAAGGCCAGGGCGGACTGCCGAAGGAAGTCGACGGCGAGCCGATACTCGAGCGGTCCATGTTGTTCCACGAAGCGTTCGAGCGTGACGCCGGCGACGTATTCCATCACGAGGTAATGCGTATCGCCGGTGTGATCGGAGTCGTAGACGCGGACAATGTTCGGATCGTTCAGCCGAGCCGCGGCTTGAGCTTCCCGGCGAAAACGGCGCACCGATTCGTCTTGTTGAAGGCGATCCTTGCGGATGACTTTGAGGGCGACGATGGTGGGATCGTTTTTGCGATGAGCCTTGTAGACGATGCCCATGCCCCCGCGGCCGAGTTCGCCCAGAATGACGAAGTCTGGAATGGAAGGCAAGACTTCGCTGACGGCGGTGCGGAGCCGTTCGTTCGCCAGGACCAAGGTTGGATCCTGGTTTTCGGAAGCGTCAGACTTTGGGCCGAAGTTCGGCGTCAAGGAATTGTCTCGGGATATTCTTGGGACGGGAACAGGCCCCATCATAAACCACGGCGCGCGGACTGCCAAGCGGCGAACGGGGAATGATCGTGAAACTCGGGACGGGTTTGGGGGAATGTTCGGTCGGCAGGGCCGAGTGATCGCAGCGGAAAAAAAGAACGCTCCCGAGCGACGGATCGCTCGGGAGCGTCAAGGTTAGCGGGAGAAACCGAACTTAGTTGCAGGAGCTGCAAGCCGGGGCGCTGTGGCCATGGCTACGGCCACGGCTGAAGAGACCGAGCTTGTGGCTGCTGCCGCCGCAGGCGCTGCAAGCGGCGGGCGAAGCGGAGACGCTGCTGCCGCAACCGTTGCCGGCGGCGTCGCCGCAACCGGTCGAAACCAGTTCCTTGACGGTTTCTTGGTAGGCGACTTGCTGGTATTCGGTGACGGTGGCCTTGACGGTTTCGGTCACGATCTTGCTGACCTTACGGGTGCCGGTCTTCTGAACCGGTTCAACCTTCGTGAGGGTGACTTCGACTTCCTTGGTGACCGGGACGCACTTCGTCACGTTGTTCGTGCCCTGACGGGTTTCGGTGACGCACTGGGTCACCTGGTATTCGACTTCCGTGGTGACCGGAACGCACTTGGTGACGTTGCGGGTGCCCTGGCGTTGTTCGGTGACGTAGTTGGTCACTTGAACATCGACTTCGGTCGTCGTCGGGACGCACTTGGTGACGTTGCGGGTGCCTTGGCGTTGTTCGGTGACGCAGGTGGTCACTTGAACGTCGACTTCGGTCGTCGTCGGGACGACTTTGCAAACGTTCTTCATGCCCTGACGGGTTTCCTGGTTGCAGACGGTCTTCGTGACGGGAACCGTGACGGTTTCCGGAACGCACTTGGTCACGCAACGAGTCTTCGACACCATTTCGGTGACTTGCTTGCAGACGACCTGGCAACGGCCGCATTCATCGACGACGGTTTCGCGAACCGTACGGCAAACCGGCACGCATTCCGTGACCTGTTCGCTGACGCGACGCAGGACGGTGCGGGTCACGTTTTCGGTGACGGTCGAGGGGACGTTCACCGTGTAGGTGTAAGGAACCTGTTCCGAAACCGTCTGGTAGCTGGTGACTTGCTTCTTGACGGTGCTGACCTTGGGGACCGACACCGAGTAGGTGTAGGGGACCGCTTCGGTGACGTTGTTGTAGCTGGTGACTTGCTTCTTGACGGTGCTGACCTTGGGGACCGACACCGAGTAGGTGTAGGGAACCGCTTCGGTGACCATGGTGTTCGTGGTGACCGGGCGCTTCATCGTCACAGTCTTGGGCACCGACACGTTGTACGTGTAGGGGACCGCTTCGGTGACCATGGTGTTCGTGGTGACCGAACGCTTCTCGGTGTAGTTGCTCGAGACGTTTTCGGTGTAGGTGTAGGTTTCGTCAACCAACACGCTCTTGCTGACGGTCTTGTCGACTTCCTTGGTGACCGGAACCGACTTGTACTTGGTGACCGTACGTTCGGTGTACTGAGGAGCGGGAGCCGGGGCCGCCGCGGCGGGAGCGCAAGGCGAGGCAACGCTGTCGCCGCACGAAGAGCCAGCGCTCGCTGCGGAACCGCAGCTGGAGGAACTGCCACAGGCATCCGCCGCGGGAGCGCTACAACCGCCGCCGCAGCGGCTACGCAGCAGTCCCGAGGCTTGCGCCGGAACCAGACCGGCCAGGAACAGGCCGGACAACAAAAGGGACTTGGTCAAGAAACGCGTCATGTCAAGAGACTCCGTGAAACAGGGTACAACAGGCTAAAGATATCCGCACACACTGAGAGGTGTGCGAGTTTTCGTTCTGCACAACCTCCATAGGTTGCAGAAAGTCTACGGGTTCGTGAAAATAGTTACAAGAGAGAAAATGGGAATATTGGGTTATCTGATGTGCGGCGCTGCGGATTGTAACGGTCGTACGAAACCACGCACCGCGACTCCCAGAATTCGCGGAAATTCGACTGAAGATCAACGAGGCGTCGAAACGCCAAAAAGAGGCGTCCCATTGCAGAAAAATGCCAAAAACGGCGGAGAAATGGTTGCGCGCGGGTGGAGTCAAACACGGAGAGGATGCGCAACAAATAAGAGCCAGACGGTCCCCATCGACGGTCTGGCTCGAAAGGTTTTCAAGCAAACGGTTATTCGGAGACGAACGCCAACATCGCGTCGGGCTGGGCGGAGGTGGTCACTTTCTGCGGTCGCGGAGATGAACATTCGTGCAAGTAAAGCTCCATATGGCGAGCCATCATCTCCTGGCCCAGCTGCACCTGCTCATGGGGACGGTCATGAAGGGCGCGGGCCTTGAGAAGGAAATCCTCGGCTTCCTGGTCGAACAGCGCTTGCAGCCGATCTTGAATGGCGGTGTGCCGACTTTCTTCGCGCATCCACGGGCGATTCAGCATGGGCAAGCCTTCCATCCAAATGCCCGGGATCGGGGCCGCCGGCACGAGCGGAAAGAAGAGGGGCACTCCGAGATACGCCGGCGACGTCCAGGCGATGGCGGGAGCGTCGTTCGCTAATGAGACAATATGCGTTCCTTGCCAGGCCTGATGCCGGGGCATGAGGTCCTGGCATTGATCGAAATGTTCCAGCAAAAGTCGGCGCAGACAATAATGGTCGATCGCTCCTTCTTGCTGGGCCAGCGCCAGGCTCGCCCGGCTCCAGCGCTTAAGGCCTGTGGGCGACGAACGATTCGGATCCGCGACGCTCGACTGAAAGTTGATCTTGGCGCCATCGTTCTGACACCAACCCTGTTGAATCGCAAAATCGGATAAGCCCCTCGAAAGGCGATGCCAATCTTGACGGATGAGCGCGACATCGCTGATCGCTCGGGAACTCTGGCATTGCAGAAGCGCCCAGTGAGTGCCGGCCGCCTCGATGACGAACGCTTCGTGGGCGTCGGCGATCATGAAGACATGGTCTTCCTGAGCCGCCGACTGACCATGACGTTCAATCAACTCGCACAGAATTTCCGCTCCCAGCCGGGCCGATGTGCCGCGCTCGAGAGCTAACCGCACGAGATCCGGTCCGTGAAGCCCTTCCGCGGGAGGCGCGATGCGACTCTTCCACGTCGTGAGGCCGACCGTAAGTTGATGTTCATTGACGCCGAACGACATGCCCCATGACCCCGGCGCCTGCCAGCCGAGGACCCGGGCCGTTTGGCGCACCTCGGCGATCTTCACGCGCGGATGGGAGACGTTCTCTCCCGGCGTGTGGACCTTGGCGGACAAAACGCAAAGTTCCAGGGCGGCCGCTCCGGGGCCGAAGTGATTGGCGCCGACGATCGTTCGGCCTGCAACGGTGGCGGCATCGAGCGCTACGACGAGATCGCATCCCATGACGACGACTCCTGCGTGGAATAGAGAGAGTTCGTTTGCTGAGACGAGACGAGGCCATCCGCGCTCCATGCGGTTGAGATAGGAACGTCGCGTCCATACGGGTTTTATTGAAACACAAGATTTGTCCGGATGCAATGGTCGGAACGAAGATTTCGATCGGAAGAATCGTGCGAAACGATAGGACGGATCGGGTCGTATCAGTTAGGTAAGATGGCGCTTCTCGCCTCCGACCCGAAAACTCTCACGAACGCCGGCTTGTAAGGCTTATTCCGTGCGTACGCTCGCGTGTCGCCGTATCTCGCCCGCTTTTCGCTCTTTCGCTATTGGCCCAGCGACGAGCGGGCTCCATCCTGGAGGAGTGGGAAACGCACGCATCAACTGTGCAGGACGCAAACGCTCTTCGAAGGATCGCTCCACCTCCAACGAGGACGTGGCCGCCACGGGTTCGCCCCTGGTCGCCCGCATCGATGGCATGGCCTGGATCTTGCTATTCACCGGTTCGCTCGTGTCGCTGGCGATCTTCAGCCATGAAACGTCGCTCGATGAACGCACCCTTCCCAACTCGAGCAACTTGTTCGGCAAGCCCGGAGCCTGGTTGGCCTCCGAACTCTTCGGCGCGCTCGGACTGTCCGTCTATGCGTTGCTCGCGAGCTGGTTCGTTCTCGTCATTCTCCTGTTGCTTCGCAAGAACTGGACTGTCTGGAGCAAACGTTTCCTTGGCTGGGCGTTGCTCGTCCCGTGTTCGGCTGTGGCGTTCGATTGGATCGGTCCCGATCAACTCGGAACGCTGCCCGGCGGCGCGATCGGCGCCCTGCTTCGCGCCCGCATCGAAGCGGAGTTCGGGCCTCTCGGCGGGCCCGTTGTCTTTGCCGTGGTCACGGCCTTCGCGACGCTCCTCTCCCTCGATTTCTTCATCGTGCACATGATGTACGCCGCGTGGGATGTTTGCCAGTTCCTGGGCTTCATCGTCGGCGCCCCCATGCGCGGCGTCGCCCATCTCGCCGCAGCACGGCCGGTTGTCGAGAAAGAGGCCGTCGAGGAGGTCCTCGCGCCCAAAATCACCGCCCTGAGCGGCGTGCCGATCTTGCATGTCGAGTCGCCGTTGGTCGCCGAAGCCGAAGTCGAAACCGAGCCCGAGCCCGAACGGGTCAAAGTGGGCGAGGCGCCCCGCATCTTGCGAATTCAAAATCCCACGCCCGAAATGCAAGAACGCGACTTGCACCGCTTCGACGACTTCGAACTTCCTCCCATTACATTGCTCGGCGATCCCGAACCGTTCCCCTTCGAGGCCCACGACCAAAAGCTGCGCGAGACCGCCATCCTTCTGGAGAAGACGTTTCAAGACTTCGACCTCAATGTCAAAGTCGTCGGCATCAACACCGGACCGGTCATCACGCAGTACGAGGTCTCCCTCGAAACCGGCATGCGCGTCAACAAGGTCACCGGCCTGGCAGACGACCTCGCCCTGCACATGAAAGTGCCGAGCGTCCGCATCGTCGCGCCGATTCCCGGCAAAAACACCGTCGGCATCGAGGTGCCCAACGAACAGCGCGCCGTCGTTCGTCTCAAGGAACTGATCCTGGGAGCGGGCCGTAAGCTGACCAAGTGCAAGCTGCCGTTGTTCCTCGGCAAAGACACCGAAGGCCGGCCCCTCATCTACGATCTTGCCGAAATGCCCCACTTGCTCATCGCCGGCACCACCGGGACAGGCAAGTCGGTCTGCTTGAATTCGATTATCACCAGCATCTTAATGGCGCGTCGCCCCGACGAAGCGAAGATGATCCTCATCGATCCCAAATCGACGGAATTGATCGAGTTCAGCAAGATTCCGCACATGATGCATCCGGTCGTCATCGACATGAAGAAGGCCGAGGCGATTTTGGCGTGGGCCGTCGAGAAGATGGAAGAGCGCTACGACCTGCTCAGCCGTTGCCGGGTGCGCAACATCGCCTCATACAACGAGCTCGGCATCGACGAAATCAAGAAGCGGCTCTGCATGGAACCGGGCGACGACTCCCACGACATCCAGGCGAAGATCCCCTACATCGTCATCGTCGTCGACGAACTCGCCGATTTGATGATGCTGATGAAGCGCGAAGTCGAGACGCACATCATTCGCCTCGCCCAGAAATCGCGCGCGGCCGGCATCCATCTTGTGCTGGCGACGCAGAAGCCGACCGTCGACGTCATCACCGGCTTGATCAAATCGAACCTTCCGGGCCGCATCTGCTTCAAGGTGTCGAGCCGCACCGATAGCCGCGTCGTGCTCGACGAGATGGGAGCCGACAAGCTGCTCGGCAAGGGCGATATGCTCTTCTTGCAGCCCGGCACCAGCCTGCTGATTCGCGCCCAAGGAACGTATGTGAGCGATCAGGAAATCACCAAGATGGTGGCGCACCTGGAAACGAACGAACCGTGCTACGACGCATCGCTCGTTTCGCTCAAGCCCACCGGCAGCGGCCCCAACATCGAGAAGCTCAAGAGCCGCGACGATCTTTACGAGAACGCCGTCGACATCGTCATCCGCGAAGGCCGCGGCAGCGTCTCGCTTCTGCAACGCGCCCTGGGCATCGGTTACGGCCGAGCCGCCCGCCTGGTCGACTTCATGGCCGAAGACGGCATCGTCGGCGCCTACAACGGCTCGAACGCCCGCGAAGTCGTGATCACCCCCGAAGAATGGGCCGACATGCGCAAAGGCGTCGCCGCCGCCAGCTGAATTTCCCCCAAAGCTCGCGTGCGTTCGACCAAAACTTCCGAATTTCAAATCGTGACGCAAAACTCTGCCGGCAAGATCGCAATGTCCGCCGAACGCCGCTCCGCCCATGTGCGGACGACGGCGTTTCCGTGGGGATGTCGCAATCGGTCCTTCATCTGGATGTCGTTTGTTTTCCAAGGCTTGCGCTTACCGTCGTGCCCGGTTCCGCGCCCTTTGGGCGGCGCGTTCGGCGCCCTGCCATCGGACGAACGCGGGAGCCCACTCGTTGGCGAAATCGCCCAATCGGAAATATCGACCGAGCATTCTTCGTCGGAAAAATTGCTTTCTGCGGAAACGTATGCCAGATTTGCAACGAATTGACCGGCGAATCTTTCTCCCCAATTAAGATTCGCTGCGAATGTTCTAAAGTTTTCGAGAACCTCTTTCCCCATCCCCTCAGAGGTGCAGTTATGCGTATTGCCGTCATCGGCGCGGGCCCGGCCGGGATCACCGCCGCTTACGAATTGGCCAAAGGCGGAGCCGAGGTCGAAGTCTTCGAAGCCAGCGAAACCGTTGGCGGTTTGTCCCGCTCGTTTGATCTCTGGGGCCAACGCGTCGATCTTGGACCGCATCGCTTCTTCTCGAACGATCTGCGCGTCAACAAAGTCTGGCTCGAAGTCATCGGCCGCGACTACGAAATGATCGACCGCATCACCCGCATCTATTACAAGAAGAAATTCTTCGATTACCCCCTCAAGGCCACCAACGCCCTCAAGAACATGGGCATCGTCACGGCCGTCAACTGCGTTTGCAGTTACATGAAGGAAAAGGTATGGCCCTCGTTCGCGGCCAACCAAAACGAAACCTTCGAATCCTGGGTCGTCGGCCGCTTCGGACGCAAGCTGTTCGAGATGTTCTTCAAATCGTACAGCGAAAAGCTCTGGGGCATCAAGTGCGAAGATCTCGACGCCGACTTCGCCGCCCAGCGCATTAAAAAATTCTCGCTCGGCGAGGCGATCAAGTCGGCCATCGGCATCGGCAAAGGCAAACACAAGACGCTCGTCGACCAATTCGCGTTCCCCATCGAAGGCACCGGCGAAGTCTACTCGCGGATGGCGAAGTACGTCAGCGAGCATGGCGGCCAGGTCCACATGAAGACCCCGATTCGCCGCGTGCTCCATGAAAACAAGAAGGTGCATGGCCTTGAGTTGGTCGACGGCACGCAGAAATCGTTCGACCGCGTCATTTCGACGATGCCGCTCACGCTGCTCGTCAAAGGCCTGGGCGACCTGCCGGCGGACGTGCAGCTGGGCGTCGAATCGCTGAAGTTTCGCAATACCGTGCTCGTGTATCTGAATGTGGCCGCCAAGGATCTGTTCAAGGATCAATGGCTGTATGTTCACTCTCCCGACCTGGGCACGGGCCGCGTGACGAACTTCCGCAATTGGGTGCCGCAACTTTATAAGGATTCGCCGAACACCATCTTGGCTCTGGAATATTGGTGCTACGACGAAGACGCTCTCTGGACCGAGAACGACGAAGCTCTCATCGAACGGGCGAAGACCGAGATCCGCAGCACCGGTCTGGTGGGCGATGCCGTCATCAACGAAGGCCAGGTGCATCGCATTCGCCGTTGCTATCCGGTCTATTCGACGGGCTACAAGAAGCACCTCGATCCGGTCGTCAACTGGCTCAAGACGTTCGACGGCCTGATGCCGATCGGCCGTTACGGCGCCTTCAAGTACAACAACCAGGATCACAGCATCTTGATGGGCCTGCTCGCCGCCGAGAACATCCTCGAAGGTAAGACGCATGACCTGTGGGCCGTCAACACGGATTACAGCACATATCAAGAAGCGGCCGTTATCACCAAGACGGGGCTGGAAGTGAGCAAGCCGAAGGTCGATGTGAAGACGGAACCGACCAAGGTGAAACGCGAAGACAAGGTCGCGGTCGGCGTGTAGAGCCTTTTTGTGCTCGCAATTGGAACGGCGCGGAGCGAAAGCCCCGCGCCGTTTTTTCGTTGGCGGGTCTCCGCAAGAGAGCGTTGACGGGACGCCGCTCCCGCACCCTGATCGTGAACCGCCCGAAAGCATCCTCACAGAAGACGTTACGGCAGCGCTCTCCTGCGGAGAGCCGCGAACGAAATCGCGAATTACGGCGGCCGAATTCGAGATTGCGCGTCTTTCGTCGTAGACAACCTCCGCGCAAGCGATTATTGTCTTTCTAATATCTTAGGATCGCATCCCTCTCTCTCACGGAGCGTGCCAACCCATGCGTTTGCTGAAACAATGCCTCGGGGCGGTTCTCGTCCTGCTTATCATGTCCGCGACGGGATTCGCCGGCGAAGCCGACCTGGAAATTCCTGACTTGACCAAGGCGACATTCTCGAACCTCGGCGGGATCGATGGCTGGCATTTGATGCTCTACGGAGCCCTTGTCATCTGCGGCACTCTCGGCATCTCGCTCTACCTGCGCATGCAGATTCACGCCCTGCCCGCTCATAAATCGATGCTCGCCGTCTCGGAAATCATCTTCCAGACATGCCGAACGTATCTGATTCAGCAGGGCAAGTTTCTGGTCATGTTGTTCGTTTTGATCAGCGTTGCGATTTCGTATTACCTCGCCGTCAGCCACACGGAACCCGTGCCGGGCGGGCCGGAAGTGCGCAGCCTCGGCATGACGATCGGGCTCGTCTTGTTCTTCTCGATCGTCGGCATGATCGGCTCTTACTGGGTCGCCTGGTACGGCATTCGCGTCAACACCTACGCCAACTCGCGGACGGCGTTTGCGTCGCTCAAGGGGGAGCCGTGGGATGTGGTGAACATTCCCCTCCGCGCGGGCATGTCGATCGGCCTGTTCCTCATTTCGCTGGAACTGGTCATGATGGTCGTCATTCTGCTGTTCGTGCCTCGCGACATCGTCGGGCTTTGCTTCCTCGGCTTCGCGATCGGCGAATCGCTGGCGGCGTCCGCATTGCGCATCGCCGGCGGTATCTTCACGAAGATCGCCGACATCGGCTCCGATCTCATGAAGATCGTCTTCAACGTGAAGGAAGACGATCCGCGTAACCCCGGCGTCATCGCCGACTGCACGGGCGACAATGCCGGCGACTCCGTCGGCCCCACCGCGGACGGCTTCGAAACTTACGGCGTCACCGGCGTCGCCCTCATCTCGTTCATTTGCCTGGCGATTCCGCGCGAACAAGCCGATTTGCAGGCCAAGCTCATCGTCTGGATCTTCGCGATGCGCTTCCTCATGGACTTCATGTCGGGCATCAGCTACTTCATCAATCAGGGCATCTCGAAGGCGAAGTATACGGGCCTGAAAGAATTCGATTTCGAGCAACCGCTGACGCGCCTCATCTGGATCGCGTCGATCTCGTGCATTTTGACCTCGTTCGGCATGAGTTGGCTGCTCATCAGCGATATTCACATTCCCGGTCAAAATGTCGCCATCACCAGCCAGCTTTGGTGGCAGCTCGCCACCATTATCAGTTGCGGCACTTTGGCCGCTGTGCTCATTCCGGAATTCACCAAGATCTTCACGAGCTCGCATTCGAAGCACGTGAATGAAATCGTCATCGCCTCCCGCGAAGGCGGCGCGTCGCTGACGATTCTTTCCGGCCTGGTCGCGGGCAATTTCTCCGCGTTCTGGATGGGTTTGCTGATCGCGGGCTTGATGGCGATCGCGTATTTCGTCGCGCTCTTGGGGCTCAACGACGTGATGATGGTCACCCTGGTTCCCACGCAAGGCCCGGTCGGCGTCGGCTCGATCTTCGCCTTCGGCCTGGTCGCGTTCGGCTTCCTGTGCATGGGCCCGGTCACGATCGCCGTCGATAGTTATGGGCCCGTGACCGACAACGCCCAATCGGTTTTCGAACTCGCTCAGACCGAAAGCATTCCGGGCATCAAAGACGAGATCAAACGCGATTTCGGCTTCGAACCCGACTTCGAACGCGGCAAACATTACCTCGAAGCCAACGACTCCGCCGGCAACACGTTCAAGGCCACCGCCAAGCCCGTGCTCATCGGCACCGCCGTCGTCGGCGCCACCACCATGATTTTCTCGATCATCCTCCTCCTGGGCCGGGGAGGCCTGTTGCACCTGAGCCTGACCGACGCCCCCGTCCTCTTGGGCTTCATCTGCGGCGGCGCGGTGATTTTCTGGTTTTCGGGCGCCTCGATGCAGGCCGTCACCACGGGCGCTTACCGAGCGGTCGAGTACATCAAGAAGAACATGGACCTCACCAAGACCGAGGCCGACATCGAAGACTCAAAAACGGTCGTTCGCATTTGCACCGAATACGCCCAGGCCGGCATGTGGAACATCTTCATCGCCCTCATGACCATCACGCTCGCCTTCGCGTTCTTCGATCCGAATTTCTTCGTCGCGTATCTCGTCGCCATCGCCGTCATCGGTCTCTTCCAGGCCATCTACATGGCCAACGCCGGCGGCGCCTGGGACAATGCGAAGAAGCTCGTCGAAGTCGACTACAAGGAAAAGGGGACGCCGGTCCACGCCGCGACCGTCATCGGCGACACCGTCGGCGATCCCTTTAAAGACACCACGTCGGTCGCGCTGAACCCGATCATCAAGTTCTCGACTCTCTTCGGGTTGCTCGCGGTCGAAATCGCGGTGTCGGTGAAGCATGCCGCGGTCACGGCCGGGACACGGGACTACACCCCGTACATCGGCGGCGTCATGCTCCTCATCGCGCTCGTCTTCGTGTGGCGTTCGTTCTACTCGATGCGGATTCCGCAAGATAAGCCG